>JBOIAY010000134.1:0-2403 GCA_050739255.1 Gammaproteobacteria bacterium | reverse complement strand
ATGCGGGTGATTGACCGCTACATTGCCGTGCAGGTGATTATCAATACGCTGCTGGTGCTGCTGGTGCTCACCGCGCTTGCCAGCATCATCACCTTCGTGGGTGAATTCAACAGCGTGGGTCAGGGTCGTTACAGTCTCGGGGATGCCGCCCTCTACACGCTGTTGTACATTCCCTCGCAGGCCTACAGTGTGTTCGTGGTGGCGGCGCTGCTGGGCACCATGCTGGGCTTGGGCGATCTGGCCACGCACAACGAGCTCATGGTGCTGCGCACCGCCGGCCTGTCGGTGGCGCGACTGGGGCTGTCGGCCTTGGCCGGCGGTGTGGTGTTGCTGGTGCTGTGCGTGGTGCTGGGCGAATTCATCGCGCCACCGGCACAGCGGTATGCGGACAACCGGCGTTCACTGTTGTTGTACAACCAGACCAATGTGCTGGGGAATGGCGGCATTTGGGCCAAGGACGGCGAGATTTTCCTGAATGTGAAACAGATGGATAACCGCAACGGTGCGCAGGGCATCTATATATACCGCGTGGACGGCAGCCATCACCTGCTGAGCATGTCCCACGCGGAATCAGCCGCGTTCAATCAAGGCACGTGGCTGCTCAAGGATTTGCATGAAACGACGCTGAGCGCGGATGGCGCCAGTGTACAGAATCTCCCGAGTCTCGAATGGCACACGTTTCTGAGTCCGGGGCTGTTGAGCCTGTTCGTGGTGGACAGCGACAGTCTGTCCGCGCACGGGCTGTATCGGTACATAGGCTATCTGCAAAGTAATGGCGTTAATGCAAACCGCTACATCGCCGCATTTTGGGGCCGCGTGGCAGTGCCCGTGTCGCTGCTGGTGATGCTGATTCTCGCGTTGCCGTTTGTATTCGGTCCGCTGCGCTCCGCGACGACCGGTCAGCGGCTCGTGACCGGCATGTTGATCGGCATCGGCTTCTTCATATTCAACAGCATCTTTACCCAGAGCGGCGTGGTGTTCGGTTTGAATCCAGTTTTGACGGCGTGGCTGCCCACGATACTGCTCGCCGTCATCAGCGGCATCGCAGTCAGCCGTATCCGGTAAGAGAATAGAGTGAGGTGTGAGGAGCAAGAATAGGCGGTGGCGGAGATGAACCATCTCCGCCATCCGCCTCAATCCCTGTTATTTTTTCGGTGTAGCTTCTTTCAATGCATCGGCAATGTGCGTGGCATCCTCACGAGCCGCGGCAAGTTGTTCAGTCCGCAAGGCCCGTTCAGACATGACCAGCACTCGCCTCAGCTCCTTATGTTCCGCCGGCGCATTGCCAAGGTCGTTCAGCGCGCCGTCTCCCATGCCTTTGCACGGATTCCCCGCATCGGCATCGAACAGCTTGCCTTTAGTACCCACCAGGCAATTGATTACATGATGCAAATGCAAGTGGACGGTGGCCACGTTGGGGGCGGACGCGGCCAAGTGCGCGTGCACGGCGGCGGTGGAAATTTCCTGACTTGAATTGTTGGCGGCAAAGCCTAGTGTCGCAGCCAGCAATATGGCAACGCCTACGGTAAGAGATAAAGTACGTTTATTCATGGCGACTCCTCCGGGTCGGTAGTTCAAATCCGGCTCTGAGCATTTGTGCGGGGATAGGCTGGCAGGCAACGCACGCTGGTCAGGACGGATATTTGGACATTCAAATGATACGCGCGGAAACAACTATTCTCCATCTTTCTACTGTAGTTTGGCCGCAGTATTAGTCCTGTTTGGCTTTGCGGGCTTTGGGCAGCCGCACCAGGCGCGTGCCAGAAAGGTAGTCGTGCCAGGCCAACCGCTGAGGATCGAAGGCGGGCCACAGGAAGGCGGCAAGCGCCAGCAGGAAAATCACTGCGGCTGCACCACGCAGCACGTACGCATCCGGTTGGCTGCGCGCATTGAAAAGGAATTCGAAGCCCAGCACGACGAGTAACCAGGGGATCAGCATGGTGAGGTAGCGAATGAGCGCGCGGTGCCACTCCAGCGGCGCGTAATCCGCGCGCAGCACTCGCAGATTCCAGGTACGCATGCCGATGGTCTGACCGCCGTGTGTCCAAAAACCACCGAAGAAAGCGTACCCCAGGGCCAGGAGTCCCATCTGATAGAGCAGCTTCACGCCTGCATGCTGGGCATAGAAGGATTCAAACACGCGGCCATGGGTGAAAGGCATGATGAGAAAAGTGGCCAGAATGCATATGGCGAGCATGATGATCACATCATAGAAACCCGATGCCAGCCGCCGAAAGAGTCCGGGCGCCACCGGCGATCGCGTATCTGCGGCGGGCTGCGATGACTGCGACGCGCTCATGACAAAGTGATTGTCTGCAAGATGGCGCTCCCTACCGGGCGAAGCTGGTGGATTTTATCGGCATGCCGGTGGCATGCCGATCCAGCCGAGCGCCTGGACACGAT
>JBOIAY010000133.1:0-6707 GCA_050739255.1 Gammaproteobacteria bacterium | reverse complement strand
TGCGCCTGCGCTGGATGTTGTGGAGTGGTGCCTTGTGGGTGCTCGCGATCGGCATTTTCGATCTGCGGCCGTTCGGCTTGTTGCCATCAAACATTCTGGGCAACTTGGGACAACTGCTGGCGCCGATGGGCTTCTTATATGCGGTATTGCGTCATCGAGCGGTGGACGTTTCGGTAGCCATTGACCGAACTCTGGTGTACGGCTCGGTAACCGCGGTTGTGGTTGGCATACTGGCTGCAGTCAACAGCATTGTCCAGCACGCTGCACTGGGCACCAGCGCAAGCCTCCTGTTGCAGATCATCGTGCCGTTGGCGCTGGGCATCGTGCTCGGTCAAGTGAAAAACTATGCGGGCCGCATCGTGGAGCGGGTGTTCTTCAGGAAAAAGTATCTTGCGGAGAAGGCGCTGCGGCGTTTTGCACACCACTGCGACGGCTACGAAAATTCTCAAGAACTGCTGACGGCCGCGGCCCAGGCCATCCGTCAGAAACTGGGTGTGCCCGGTGTCGCCTTGTATCTGCGGAATGATGGCCAATATCGGGTAGCACACCGCGAGGGCGAGGCCATCTATCCGGAGACGGTCAAGATTGATGACGCAGCTTTTGCGGCGGCACGCTCTGGTCAAAAAGACATCGATTTGTCCGAGATGCATGGTGCGCTGGGCGCCGACGGCCGTGCGTTCCCGATGGGCCCACAAGGAGCACTGGTATGCGCCAACCGGCCGGGCGAACATTACGCCGTCGCTGAACAGAAATTGCTGGCGTACGTCGCGCGCCAGGTGGGCGTAGCCTTGCATAATATCGCGACACAGGAGAGCCTGGATTTTGTGCGCGCCGTGGCACGTGGAACTATCCACTTGGATTTAGCCCGTGAACAGGCGCTCAGACTTGAAACCGGCTGGGTGGAAAGTTGAAGCGGCTTGCCCTGAAAATTGACGTGGATACCTTGCGTGGCACGCTGGAAGGTGTGCCGCAGCTGGTTTCAGTCCTGCAAAAGCATGGCGCGCGGGCGACGTTTCTGTTCAGTCTCGGGCCGGACAATACTGGTCGGGCGTTACGGCGAGTTTTTCGGCCGGGGTTCCTCAAGAAAGTGTTTCGCACCAACGTAGCCGGTAATTACGGCCTGAAAACCTTGATGTACGGTGTGCTGATTCCAGGGCCGAATATCGGCGTGAAAGGCGCTAGCGCCATGCGCGCGGTGCGGGATGCGGGTTTTGAGGTTGGCATCCATACCTGGGACCACATCCGCTGGCAGGATTTTGTGGCGCGTCGCGATGCCGATTGGACGGCCCGGGAATTCAGCCAGGCGGTAGCGCGTTTCGGCGAAGTCTTCAGTACAGCACCCAAGACCTTCGGCGCCGCCGGCTGGCAAATCAATGAACACGTGCTGGCACTACAGGAGCAGTTTGGTTTCGAGTACGCCAGCGATACACGCGGCACACAGCCGTTCATGCCGAAGATGGGCGGGCGCACATTCACGGTTCCGCAACTGCCCAATACGCTACCGACACTAGATGAACTTGTGGGTGTGAACGGTATCACGGTGGCCAATGTGGCAGACCACCTGCTGAAACTCACGGAATCAGAGTCGGCGCACGGCCATATCTATACGCTGCACGCCGAGCTGGAAGGCATGGCGCTGATGCCGGTGTTCGAGAAATTGCTCGTAAACTGGAAAGCACAGGGATATGACTTGGTTGCAACCCGCGATCTGGCAGCAAGACTGGACCGAAAGTCGCTGCCGGTACACGAAGTAGTGATGGGCGAAATTTTCGGCCGTTCCGGCATATTGGCATTACAGGGTAACTCCGTAACATCCACTCCGGTATAATTCACGGGCTGAATTTTGCATAGATTGTGGGAGCGGCCGTCCCGGCCGCGATTCAGCAAGACAATCGTGGCGAGTATCGCCACTCCCACAAGAAAATTGATGAATACTGGTTGGATATCCGACTCCACCGAACTGTTACTTGTACCTTCCAGAAGGAATCATCCATGGCTTACAAGCACGTCAAACTGCCGGCTAACGGCGCCAAGATCACGGTCAAAAACAACAAACTCACCGTGCCAGAAAATCCGATTCTCGGCTATGTGATCGGCGACGGCATCGGTGTGGACATCACACCGGCTTCGATGAAGATATGGGACGCCGCGGTGGCCAAAGCCTACCAGGGCAAGCGCAAGATCCATTGGTGCGAGATTTACCTCGGTGACAAGGCCAAGAAGCTTTACGACGGCAATTTCTTTCCTGATGAAACACTGGAAGCCATCAAGGACCTGATGGTGGCCATCAAAGGTCCACTGACAACCCCCGTGGGTGGCGGTTTCCGTTCGCTGAATGTGACCCTGCGCCAGGATCTGGACCTGTATGCCTGTGTACGCCCTGTGAAGCACTATCCCGGCATACCTTCACCGCTCAAGAAACCGGAGCTGGTGGATGTGGTGATCTTCCGTGAGAACACCGAGGACGTGTACGCCGGCATCGAATACCAGGCGGGTAGCGACAAGAACAAGAAGCTGGCGAAATTCTTGCGTGAGGAACTGGGTGCGAAATTCTTCGAAGATGCCGGTCTGGGTGTGAAACCCATCTCGGCGTTCGGCAGCAAGCGCCTGGTGCGCAAGGCCATCCAGCATGCCATCGCATACGATCGCAGCTCCGTGACCCTGGTACACAAGGGCAACATTATGAAGTACACGGAAGGTGCATTTCGCCAGTGGGGCTACGATCTGGCGAAAGAGGAATTCGGCGCCACGCTATTGGATGGCGGGCCGTGGATGCAATTCAAGAATCCCAGGACTGGCAAGCAGATCGTCATCAAGGACATGATCGCCGACATCATGTTCCAGCAGATGCTGCTCAGGCCCGACGAGTACGCGGTGCTGGCCACGCCCAATCTCAACGGCGATTACCTGTCCGATGCGGTGGCCGCGGAGGTGGGGGGTGTGGGTATCGCACCCGGCGCCAACATCGGTGATTATCTGGCGGTATTCGAAGCCACCCACGGCACGGCGCCCAAGCATGCGGGGCAGGACAAGGCCAACCCCGGCTCGCTATTGTTCTCCGGAGTAATGATGCTGGAATACATCGGCTGGCGCGAGGCCGCTGATCTTATTCAGAAGGCATACGCCAAGACTGTGGCTAGCGGCATCGTGACCTACGATTTTGCGCGCCAGATGCAGAATGCCAAAGAGGTCAAGACCAGCCAGTTTGCGGATGCGGTGGTCAAGAATCTGTAAGTTGAAATTGTCAATCTGTTGGGGTTCGCAGACTCACCCCAACCTACACGAGAATGATGTTTTACCCAGCGAAAGTAGGTTGGGCTGAGCGCAGCGATGCCCAACATTCTGGATGGAACTGTTGGGGTTCGCTGTGCTCACCGTCAACCTACATGAGCAGCTTGGCGAGCGTTGCGTGTTCATCCGCAGTCAAGCTCTCGCCATTACTTTGCGCGGCTTGGTAATGCGTCAGCGCCTCTTTGTGTTCACTGAGTTTGTCCAAAGCCTGGCCCCAGGCGAGTTCCAGTGCACTCCAGCCGGGGGTGTATTGGGAAGCCCCAGCATATTTCTGAATCGCTGCTTTGTAGTTACCTTGCGCGGCCAGGGCATCGCCCCAGTATTTCAGCGGATCGCACCAGTGTGGACCGCGTTGATTGGCCTGCTGGAATTTCACAATCGCACCTTTGTAATCCCCATGCCGCAGCAACGCCAAACCCCAGCTTTGATAGGCCATCGGCAGTGACGGCGCGAGATTCACGGCGGCTTGGTAATCCTGCTGCGCTTGGGTCCAATTGCCACGGTGATCAGCGATGTCGCCTTTGAAGCGATAGCAATCCACAAAGTGTCCGCCCTTGGCAATCGCCGCATCGGCCTGTGCGCTTTGGTCAGAAAGCCCAAGGGCCAAGCTAGATAACAGATGGGTGGCGTAAGGAAGTTCGCCTGCTGGTCTGGATGTTGGGTGAGCAGCGTATCGGTCGTCTGGAAAGCTGCCACGGCCTGTGCGTAATCCTGCCGGTCAAGCGCCATCAAACCCTGCACGAACGCGGTCTCTGCCAGCACATAGGGATTGCTGCCAGCGCCCGGTGAGGTCTGCAAGGTCAAAAGCGCCTGCTTATCAGCATGCATGCGCACCAGCATCTCGGCATCTTGAGGTGCATCTTGGTTAAACTGTGAGCCTTGGCCACTATGGGTCGCTTCGTCGGCCAGCAGCTCGTGATGCTCCGTCGGCAGATCCATGTGCAAGTAATCGGTTGCCAGATAATTAAGTCCCGCTATACGGGCGGCGAACGAGGAACCGCGCCGGGCCGTCTTTTCCAGGCGGAGACCAGTCTGGTAGGCCGCTTCTTCCTGCCCCAGTGCTATTTGTGAATCTTGGAGATTGCCGTATACGATCCAAATATGCGGGTCGAGGTGGTTGGCCTGTTCATATTTACTCACAGCAGCAACGTTCTGGTTTAGAAAAGCAAGCGCATTGCCCCAAGCATTCAAGAGCCAAGGTTGCTCCTTGGTGGATGCTGAGGGGTAGGCCGCTTGTACCAGTTGTATAGCCTGGGCGTATTCATTGTTCTCTTCCAAATAAGACGCGAACTGATAGGGCTCGGCCTGACCATAGACATACTCAGCGGCTGTCGTTAACATCTGTTGCAAGTCTGTTGGGCTGCCGCTAAAGGTCTTGGCAGCAAAGCCAGTGCCGCGCACGGTGAGTGCGATCTGGGTTCCCTGCTCGACCACATCACCATTGATCTGGACCTCATGACCGAGCCACTGATGCAGGCTGTGGCGGATGTCACCCAAGGATACATGCACATCGGGTACCTGCACGCGGATGTTGTTGCTCCAGGCGTCTTGCAAGGCCAGGGCGGACTGCGAGCTGCGCGCGGAGGCCTGCAAAATATTGAGTTGATCGAGGAATTGACTCGCCACCGCCGTGCCGTTGTTGCCTTGGGCCACGAATGCGGGCGGCACCTGGAACTGATTCACCACGACCGATTGGTCCGTGGCAGCGGAATACAGCGCATACACAATGGCGCACAATACCACCAGTGCGATGACGCTCAGCACCGTCTGATAGATGGTGCGAAAGCGATCGTGCAGGCGCTGGCTGCGCAATTGCTGGTGCTGCGCCCGCAAGGCATGACTCTGGAGTTTCAGGTTTTCTGTGTGAAGGTCGTGCAGCACGGCTTCGCGTTCAAGCTGAGCTTGCTGAGACTTGATATGTTCCTGCTGGGCTTTAGCGAGCGCAATCTGCTCATCCATATAACTGGCTGCACGCGCCGCCATTTCGGGATGCTTGCCGACTTCGCCCAGGGCCAGCGTTTCCGCCAAGCCCTTGTTATCCTTTTGACTGTGATCGTTCATGGATCGGCCCTAAGCCTTTTGGCTGGTGCGCTAGCTTACCCCCTGCAGACGGTGGAACGGAATATCCATCAGGAAATGGCACTGCCCTACCTGCAGGAGCGCTTTGCAGGCGTGATGGGGCAATCGCGGCAGGAGTGCCACTCCTACAGAATACAAATCTTGTGGGAGCGGCCGTACCGGCCGCGATGAGCCTTGGAATAAACAAGAATCGCGGCGAATATCGCCGCTCCCACAATGCCGCTGTTCCCATAATGTCGCGGCACACTGTCAGGCTCGGTTATTATCTGTCTGCAATAATCCAGCTCCTGGAGAATCCCATGTCCAAAGGCACGCACGATTACCGCGACGATCCGCGCAACGCGGATATCAAAATCAGCATCAATGGCGAGCTGTTTGCGCGGGCCGAAGCCAGGGTCTCGGTTTTCGACAGCGGTTTCGTATTGGGCGACGGCGTGTGGGAAGGGCTGCGTCTGCACGATAGCGGTCTGCCGTTTCTGGAGATGCATCTGGACCGGTTGTACGAAGGCGCCAAAGCCCTGGCCATGGATATCGGACTGACCCGGAATGAATTGACGCAGCGTATACTGGACGTGCTGCGCGCGAATCAGATGCAAGACCATGTGCACATCCGCCTGATGGTGACCCGCGGCGTGAAGGCGACGCCCCATCAGGACCCGCGCTTCGTGGTCTCGCCTGCCACCGTGGTCATCATTCCCGAATACAAGGAGCCTTTACCAGCCACAGTAGAGCAGGGCATTCGATTATTCACGGTGCACGTGCGGCGTGGACCACCGGATGTGCAGGATCCGAAACTCAACAGCCATTCCAAGTTGAACTGCATCCTGGCGTGCATCCAGGCGAGTCAGGCCGGTTACGATGAAGCTCTGATGCTGGATCCACAGGGTTTCGTGGCCACCTGCAATTCCACGCATTTCTTCATCGTACGCAAAGGCGAAGTCTGGACCTCCACCGGCAAATACTGTCTCGGCGGCATCACCCGAGCAAATGTTATCCGGTTGTGCCGCGAGAACGGCATTTCGGTTTTCGAGAAAGACTTCAGTCTTACTGATGTATATGGTTCGGAGGAAGCCTTTGTCACCGGCACCTTCGCCGGTCTGGTGCCGGTCACGGAGGTTGATGGCCGCGTGATTGGCGACGGGGCACGCGGACCCATGGTGCAGCGCTTGCAGCAGCTTTACATGGTGCTGGTAAAACAGGAGAGCAAGCGGGGTCCGCAGATATGAGCGATGGTTTGCGGATCGCCATGTGGTCCGGGCCGCGCAATATCTCCACGGCCATGATGCGCGCCTGGGAGAACCGCGGCGACACAGCGGTCATTGACGAACCTTTCTATG
>JBOIAY010000132.1:0-3311 GCA_050739255.1 Gammaproteobacteria bacterium | reverse complement strand
CCGCGATTCAAAATATCGAAACCATCGCGGCGAATATCGCCGCTCCCGCCATAAAGAGGTGACACATCATCGTAGCCGAAACAGTTTCCCCAACCAGATAAAACTTCAGATTATTTTTTCGGTTTTTTATTCCGACCAATGCATCGCTGACGGCGCTCCACCATGGCTTTCTTGGGCGTGAGTTTCTTGCGCCATTCCACAAGCACACTAGCTCACTGCTTGATGGTCTCCACGTATTCCGCCACCCCCCGCACATCCGCCTCGGAGAGTGGCTTGGGATACAGCTTGGGCATCGGCTGCGTGGGATCCTTGATCCAAGCGATCACCTGCACCAAGTCCTTACGCATTGACTCGCCCTGCAACGAAGGACCGATTCCGCCTTCGCCGTGCGCACCGTGGCAAGCTGAACAATTAGCGGCGAAAATCGCCGCGCCCTTGCCCGATTCGGGGGCGGCACCGTGGCCCAGGCCTACCGGCTGCTTGATATCTGCGTTGGCTAATGTGATGACTTGAGGCCCGCTCGCAGGCGCATTGAGCGCCATCACCACCAGTGTTGGGCTGCCGGCGGTACCGAAGGTACCACGCGATACATTGCCGGAGGTGAACGCCACATATTGCTTACTACGCACGGCGTAGGTGATTACGCCGCCCGCCATCGAGCCGCCGCTTGCATACTTCAGCAGCAGCTTGCCGCTCCTGGCGTCGAACGCATAGAAATCACCGCCCCCGTCGCCGGTAAACACCAGTCCGTCGGCGGTCGGCGTGACGCCGGCGATCACCGGATCGGGGGCATGGAATTGCCAGCGCACTGCGCCTGTGGCCGCGTTCACGGCCGTTACCCAACCACGGCCTGTGTCACCAGGTGGGGGGGCGGCGCTGGTGCCGAAATAAAAATCGCCTGGGACGAACTTATAATCCTTACCGCGCTTGTAGATCCAGCACCAGTCCACTGAGCCCACATAGATATCCTGTGTGCGCGGATCAAACGCCGGGCCGTTCCATTCCACGCCGCCGAGCGGGCCTGGACAAACCGACACACCCGCATAAGTTGGCATGGCATTGTTGTTTTTGATGGTAGTGATTGGGGTTTTGAACTCCAGCTTGTGCGTGCGCCGAACCAGTGAATACAGATAGCCGTCCTTGCTGCCGAGCGCCACGCGCTGGACACCATGCGCATCCTGATACAGCATCGGCGCCGCGCCCAGGTCGTAATCCAGACCGTCGTTATGGGTCAGCTGATACCACCAGTTGAGTTTGCCGGTGCGCGGGATTGGCCACCGGCACGAACAGCTCACCGCTAGCGGGATCGAGGGTAAAGCTGGTCCACATGCCGCCGCCACCGTACTTGACGGTCGTGGGAATCGTCCAGGTATTGGCGCCCACCTCATGGCCTTCGGGGATGGTCCAGAAATGCCACACCTGCTTGCCGGTGCGCGCATCGAACGCCATCATCTTGCCGCGTATGCCCCAGTCGCTGCCGGCCAGATCCATGAACACCAGCCCGTGCCAGGCGATGGGTGCGGCACTCAGAAACTCACCGACCTTCGGATTGGCTGGCTGCACCCTCCAAAGCACCTTGCCGTTCTTGGCATCCATGGCCTCCAGTCCGCCATCCGCAAAGCCGCGGAATATCCGTCCGTCCAGATAAGCGACGCCTCGATTGACCGGAAAGACCTCGGATTCTTCAGGCGCGTAAATATCACGCCATAGCACCTTGCAGTCCGCAGCATCCATTGCCACAGTGGTGTTCGCAGTCGTCACGTACAGTAATCACCGATCACGATGGGTCCGCTCTCGAACGAGCCCTCTTCGCCCAGCTTCACTTCGCAGAGCGGCTTGAGGCCACCAACGTTGTGCGTGTTGATCTGCTTGAGCTGTGAAAATCGCTGACTGGCGTAGTCGCCGTTGTACGCGGGCCAGCCGGTCTCGCCATGCGTCGGAGCGGCCATAATGGTCTGGGCGCCCGCCGCGAGTAGCAATGTGATTGTTCCGATCAGGATGCGGAAAAAAATTGGAGTTTTCATGCACACCATCCAGAATGACTACGTGAGGGTTGCAATATTACTCCAGGTTTGCGCATATGGAGTCGGACAAATTCCATGCCAAAGCAAGTGATTGCATTGACAACACTCAGGGAAGCAGCCACATTCAGGGCCGCCCGCACTGCTCGCCTGTCTGCGGCAGTCTGCAACCTGCGAAGTGGGCGCATACAGCCTGCAGAGCGTGTCCTCGCCAAGTGAGGATATTCAGCCCTTGAAGCGCTTCACCCATGCGACGTAGCGATCTACGAACCCCTGCAGGAACTTCCTGGTGCCTTCATTGTTAATGGTCCCGTCCAGCGCAATCAGGTTTTCAGTGAAATGGATGAACACCTCGGGTTGCGCCAGCATCGGCACATCGAGAAAGACCATCATGTTGCGCAGATGCTGCTGGGCCATGGAGGTTCCGGTAGTGCCTATGGAGGTGCCAATGACTGCGCCTGGTTTGCCGGCAAATGAATTGGTACCCCAGGGCCGCGAGGCAACATCAATGGCGTTCTTCAGTACACCGGGTACCGAACGGTTGTACTCGGGCGTGACAAACAGCAGCGCATCGGCCGCTTCGATGTCCTTTTTAAGCTGGCGGGCGATGGCCGGATAGTCAACGTCAAATTCCTGCGAGTACAGTGGCAGGTTGTCTATTCGGATGTGCTCAAACTCGAATTCCGTGGGTGCCAGTTTCTCGACTGCCCGGGCCAACCTTCGATTGAATGAGTCCTTGCGCAGACTTCCGACAAACACCGCGATTTTATGATGGCTCATTTTTTGACACTCCACAGGTGCGCTTATCAGGATAATTTGGATCTGTATTGAAAAAATATCGGTATGTTCCATCCGCTCTCATGACTCATAGCCGAAACGCCCTTCCCTCTGTGTGGCCAGGCGGTGGATTTGCTGAGTTGGAGCGGTATTCGTGCCATGATACTCCTGCCAGATTGCGTGATTCAGATGATACGGGACTGGATGGACATTTCCAGAGTTAAACTGGGTTGCGGATGCACTATTTCTTCGGTTTTTTATTCCTGGTAATGCGCCGTTGGCGCCGCGCCACCATGGCTTTCTTGGGTGTGAGTTTCTTGCGCCGTTCCGCATACGGATTCTTGCCAGTGCGGAACTCGATGCGCACCGGCGTGCCATACAGGTCGAAAGCTTTACGGAAGGTGCCTTCGAGATAGCGGCGGTAGGCGTCGGGGACGGCCTCGGTCTGGTTGCCGTGGATTACGATCACCGGCTGATTTCGGGCTTAATTATTTTCATAGCGGTGGCGAATGG
>JBOIAY010000131.1:0-27801 GCA_050739255.1 Gammaproteobacteria bacterium | reverse complement strand
GTACAATGCTGGGCGGGGGTGGGTCAGGCAAGAACAGGTTCCGTGCATTGGGCTGTGCAGCGCGTGAGGCCAAAAGGCAATGCAGGAAACCTTCAAGCTCAAGAGCGTCAAACTTGGGCGGTGCTTGTGGGATTAACAACCAACTTTATTTTGTGAGATGCTCGCCATGACCTCTTACCGTATAATTGTAAACGACGCTCCATTTATAGTATTGCTGCAATCGGGTATCACGGTACACGGATGACAGGAATCGAGCACTACACCGCACGGAAGGCAGCAATTTATGGGCAAAGTCCGCTTGTTCGGGTTCTATTTCCCGCTACTGTTCCTGGTTTTGGCAGCCGTAGAAGTATGCCTGATCATTGGTTCGGTTATTCTTGCGGCCGCCATCCGGTTCAACGGTGAATTGAGTTCGGTATTTCGAGCACTTGGACCGGTGGACTACCGGGCCATTCCTATTGCCCTTGTTCTTGTACTGTCTCTGGCAGCCATGGGGCTGTATCAAACCCATTTCCGTGAGGGGTTTACCGGCCAAGTGTTGCGGGTGTTGGTGGCTTCCCTGCTCGGCTGGGCGATTCTCGCGCTTTTGTACTACCTGATACCCACGCTGTATATCGGACGGGGCGTGGCTGCGCTGGCGTTCATATTTTCCATGCTGGCCATCTGCCTTTTCCGGCCGTTGTTTTTCAGTTTGGTAAATCTGGATTCCTTGAAGCCGCGGGTGCTGATCTTCGGCGCGGGAGAAAAAGCGACCTGGATCATTCGGCGTCTAGGTACTCGTGCTGATCGGCGTGGATTTTGCTTGCTTGGGTTCGTGGATGTCGGCGGCCCGAGGCATGTCCAGGGCGACGCGCCTGTCATAACACTGAATGAGCCGCTCTGCGACTATATACACCAGCATGACGTGGACCAGATCGTGGTGGCGGTGGATGATCGGCGCAACGGCCTGCCCATGCAGGATCTTTTGCAATGCCGGCTCGCGGGCGTAGAGATACTTGAACTTCCCACTTTCTTCGAGCGCGAAACCGGCGCGGTCGCACTGGAGTTGACGGATCCAAGCTGGCTGATTTTTGGCCAGGGATTCAGGCGCGGCATCATTCTAGCCTGGGTTAAGCGCGGTCTCGACATCCTGATCGGCGCGGCGCTTCTGGTTATTTTCAGTCCGCTCATCCTGTTAACCGCTTTGGCCATCAAACTCGAAGACGGCATGCGAACGCCGGTTGTGTATTCGCAAATTCGCGTGGGAGAAAAGGGCCGACTTTTCAAGTTGTACAAACTCCGCAGCATGCGTGTGGATGCGGAGCGCGAAAGTGGAGCCTGCTGGGCACGGACGCGTGATGACCGGGTCACCCGGGTGGGGCGGGTCATCCGCAAGTTACGGATAGACGAGCTACCTCAGGTTCTGAATGTCTTGCGCGGGGATATGAGCTTTGTGGGGCCGCGCCCGGAACGGCCTGAATTTACCCGTGATCTGGAACAGCGAATCCGCTATTACCGCGAGCGTAGTGCCGTCAAACCCGGTGTCACCGGCTGGGCGCAATTGCGCTATCCGTACGGTGCTTCCGATGATGATTCACGTGAGAAACTCAAGTATGATTTATTCTACATCAAGAATCATAATATGTTGTTTGATATCCTGATTCTGTTGCAGACGGTCGAAGTAGTAATTTTTGGCAAGGGTGCCCGGTGATGCAGTACAGAATGAAGAATGTGAATACGTTACGGCCTAACTGGATTATTTTCTGGATGGGATTGGCGGGCAGCCTGTTGCTATTGGCCGGTTGCGGGAGCGCCGGCGTTCCGGGTGTAATGCCGGCGGCTTCTGCTCCGACCGAACACTACATAATCGGCCCGGGTGATTCGCTCGAAATCTATGTGCGCGACAACCCCAATCTCACCACCACGGTGCCGGTACGCCCCGACGGGCGCATCTCGATCCCGCTGGTGCAGTCCATGGTGGCAGCGGGTAAGACCCCCGAAGAGCTGGCGCACGATCTGCAGGTGTCCTTGAGCCGCTATATCCGCGAACCATTGGTGACAGTCATCGTCAAGAGTTTCGTGGGAGCCTACAGCCAGCAGGTTCGGGTAGTTGGCCAAGCCGCGATGCCGAAAGCCGTGCCTTACCGGAGCGGCATGTCCCTGCTTGACGTGATGATCGAAGTGGGTGGTCTGACGAAGTTCGCCGATGGCAATGACGCGAAAATCATACGCAGATTGCCCGATGGCAGCGAACTGACGATTCCGGTCAAGTTGGGGAATCTCATGAATGGCGCCATCAAGTACAATGTCGTCATGCACCCCGGGGATATACTTATTATTCCGGAGTCATTGTTTTGAGAACCGGATCAGTGAACCTCCGGTTGACTGACCGGATCAAACAGTTTGCTGGATAGTGTAAGCGGAGACAGGGCGATGCAGAAACCAGCACTGAATGTGCACGATTTCTTTCACCACTTAATGGCGGAAGCACGCGCGACGTGGCGTTATCGCTGGCATGCGCTGATCGTTGCCTGGTGCGTGATGATCGTGGGCGCACTGCTGGTTTTCAGCCTGCCCAATTCGTATGAGTCCAGCGCACAGGTCTATGCTGATACCGATGCCTTGCAGAGCCCGCTGCTCAAGGGGCTCGCGGTGCAGCCTGATGTGCGTAACCGGTTGCAGATCATGGCCCGCACCCTGTTATCGCGTCCCAACCTGGAAACCGTTGCGGACAAGACGGGCCTGTCCCTGCGCGCCACGACTCCGAAAGACAGGGATGAATTGCTGGTGGACCTGGGCAAAAAGGTTTCGATCAAGAATGCAGGCGCCAACAATTTGTACAACATCACCTATGACGACCCGGACAGGGTGATGGCACAAAAGGTGGTGCAGGCATTTTTGCAGATTCTCATGAATGACACCCTGGGCCTCAATACCGAAACCACCCAGTCAGCGCAAAACTTCCTGCAGCAGCAGGTCCAGGATTACAACAACAAACTGAATGATGCCGAAAAGAAACTCGCGGACTTTCAAAAAGCCAATGTCGGGTATATTCCGAGCCAGGGAGGCAGCGATTATTTCACGCGCTTGCAGACGGCCGAGACCCAACTGCAAAACCTGCAGACCCAATACGACACAGCCATGGCGAGCCGTGCCAGCACCGAGCAGCAGATGCGCGCCATGACGACCAATCCCGCATCCTCGGGGATTGATCCGCGCATACAGCAGATTGACAAGCAGATCACGACCTATCAGCAGCAATTAAACAGCCTGTTGCTGAGCTATACCAACCAATATCCGGATGTGATCGCCACAAAACGCATGATCGCGCAGTTGCAGGCACGACGTGCCGCCATGCAAAAAAATGCGGATGGAGCGGCGTCGGTGATGGGGGTGGCTTCCGACAATCCGGTCTATCAGGACATGCAGAAGTCCCTGTACGCATCCCAGGTGAATATCGAGACACTCAAGACCCAGATCGCGCTGCAGAAAAGGCAGATCAATGACATCAAGAGCAAAGTAGATCGAATCACCGACGTGCAGGTCACCTTGCAGCAGTTGACACGTAATTATGATGCCACCAAGAAAAAGTATAACGAACTGCTGTCACGGCTGGATACCGCCCAGATGTCGCAGGATGCGTCTCAGACCGGCAATAACCTTAAATTCCGCGTGATTAATCCACCCGACGTGCCGCTGATCCCGGTCAGTCCAAAGCGCGGGCTGCTGCTTTTACTGGCGCTGGTGATGGCGCTCGCGGCCGGTGGCGGGTTTGCGTTTTTCCTGCACCAGATACGACCCGTATTTGTGAGCCTGAAAAGCCTGAAAGGGATCGGGGATTATCTGGTACTGGGCGCGCTCAGCATGGTGGTGTCTAAATCGCAGAGTAACCTGCATCGCGGGGAGATCATGGGTTTCAGCGCCGGGTTGTGCCTGTTGCTGGTCGTGGCAGCATTTGGTGTGGTTTTTGACGGTCATATCACCAATCTGGTACAGCACTTTTTCATCATGGGTGCGGCATGAGTATTGTCGAAAAAGCCGTGGAAAAACTCAAAACCCTGCAACCTCAAGAGCCGGTCAGGCGGAGGATCGAACCGGCCTTTGAACCTCCTGCTTCCTCTGCCTCACCGGTGCCTACGGTCGAGCGCATGCAGGACCGGGTCCGTGTCATGCATGCGGCAATCGAGGCAACGCCGGTGTGGCATGTAAATCCCGCGGATCTCAAGCGCGCCGGTCTGCTTCCCGCAGAAGACGAGGCGGCGCATCGGCTGGCGGATGAACTGCGCCGCATCAAACGCCCGTTGCTGGCCAATATCACCGGCAAGGGTGTCAAGGCGGTGGTAAACGGCCAGCGGATTATGGTGGCCAGCGCCATACCCGGTGAGGGCAAAACCTTCACCTCGTTTAACCTGGCCATGAGTCTTGCCAGAGAACTGGATTTCGAGGTTCTGCTGGTGGACGGCGATATACCGAAATCCGATATCACGCGGATTCTCAAGCTGGATTCCCGCCCCGGTTTGATGGATGTATTAGCGGATGAAAGGCGCCAACCGTCCGAAGTCATTGTCCGCACCGAGGTGCCCAACCTGCTGGTGGTTCCTGTAGGACAGCGCAGCCCGCTTGCCGCGGAATTCTTTGGCAGCCGTCGCATGGAGTATGTGTTGCATGAGTTCGCCGGTCAGGGACAGCGGCGTCTTATGTTATTTGATTCTTCACCCCTGTTGGCGACCTCCGAGGCGCCGATACTGGCGTCGCACATGGGCCAGATCATTGTCGTGGTGGCCGCGGGCAGCACTGGGCAGCAGACGGTCAAATCCGCCTTGCAGACCTTGGACAGCTCCAAGTGCATCAGCTTCATTCTCAACATGAGCCGCTTGCCGTCGAGCGAGGGCTATTACGACAGTTACTATCATCACTACTCCAAGGACCGTTGATGTGGGGCGCAGATGCTGGTTTTCATTGCCGCTGGTATTTTTAGCGTCAGCCGTCCTGTGTGGTTGGGGGACTGCCGCGTGGGCGCAGGATATTCCCCAGATGGGTCCTACGACCCCGATTGCCGCTCCCGGTGAACAAGCTGGAAATTCAAATCTGCCGATCGGCACCGTACCGCAGCCGAGCATCGCCAATCCGGGACTGGTGACGGGCGTCACCCTGGGAGAGCTGTATAGCGATAACCTCACGCTTGCGGCTCCCGGCAAGCCGAAGCAGACGGATTTCATCACCCAAATCGCACCGTTTCTGAAATACGCTTTCAGCGCACCGCGGTTTTCCGGCCTGTTCGATTACAGCCTGACGGGGTATCTGTACAGAGGGCACTCCGAGCACAACCAGCTTTCCCAAAACCTGGCTGCGCAGGGCACACTCGTGGTGCTCCCGCAGCATTTCTTCCTGGACGGCACCGCGCTCTACGGCAGGCAAATCATCAATAATGAGTTGCCGGCGGGCGAGGGTACCTATTTTCTGACCAACAACCGCGCCAATGTCGCGATGGGCACGCTCAGCCCGTATTGGATCCAGGATCTAGGCAACGTCGCCACCATGACGCTGCGTTACAGCCATGGACGCGTGGTGTACAACACCAAAGGCATCCCGGCACAAAACGATACGCTATTGGCCGGCATACCCAATGTCACCAGCAACGCGCTGCAGTTCAGCCTGGTAAGTCCGAAATACGAGACCTGGGGCTGGAACCTCCTCTATTCCAATCAGCGTATTGAGCCGGACTTCGGACAGGGTATTGAATTTGCAGTCGCCAAGCTGGGAACGTCTTTGCAGGTAAGCGGCAACACCCAATTGCTTGCGGACGCGGGCAAGGAAAACAAATACCTGCCCGATGGCACGGTGGACAAGCTGGGCGCGAGTTTCTGGGATGCCGGTTTCGACTGGTCGAACACCCTGGATGACTTCAAGCTGCTGGTCGGGCACCGGTTTTATGGGCGCAGTACTCAGCTTTCCTGGATCCATACCGCCGCCTTGCTGACGACCACCGTAAGCTATGTGGAACAACCGACCGATATCAACCAGCAGTTACTCGGACAAAACCCAGGGCAGATCATTACCTCACCCGTTGGGATTCCCAGGATCCCCTCGCTCACGGAGCGCCAGATTTACCTCATGAAGCGTGCCATGGCTTCGGCAACCTACACGATGGCCAGAAGTACGCTGAGCGTGACGCTGTATGACGAGCTGCGCACCTATTTTACCTTGAACAGCAGCCAGGAACGGGTTGCAAATGCGGATATCGCCTGGCTGTTCAATGTCGGGGTGTTCACCACACTCACGCCGACCTTCGGCTGGCAGCGGTATCAATTCCAGGATGGCCAGATCAGCTATAACACGTATGAGCAATTGGCGCTGGTGCATCAGTTCAACCCCGATAATTTCGGCAGCATCAAGCTGCGGCATGATTCGAGCAACGTCGAATTCGGAGAACCTGGAGCGCACGGCTATGGGGTAAACGTGATTTTCCTCACCTGGACACGCCTGTTCTGAGGTTTGCATGTATCAGATGTTCTACAAACTGCGCGGCAAGCCGTTTCAGCTCACACCTGATCCGGGATTGCTTTTCCCCAGCAGGGGACACAAGCGCGCCATGTCCTATCTGCTCTATGGATTCGAGCAGGGCGAAGGATTTGTGATGATCACGGGCGCGGTGGGCACTGGCAAGACGCTGCTGATCCAGACACTGTTTGAAAAACTGGCGCATCGCCATATCGCCATGGCCAGTATCGCCTCGGCCAATCTGGATGGACCCGACATCTTGCCTGCGGTGGCCTCGGCTTTCGAATTGCCGTATGAAGGCCGCAGCAAAGAGGCCTTGCTCCAGGATGTGAAACGGCATCTGGTTTCCCTGTGCCCACATCACACCCATGCTTTGCTGGTGGTGGACGAGGCGCAAACGCTGACACCGGCGGCGCTGGAGATGCTGCGGATCCTGTCGAATCTTGAAATCAGGGGGCAGGCGCTGCTGCAGGTCTTTCTGGTTGGCCAGACGGAACTCAGGCGGACCATCGTCAGCAACCACATGGAACAACTGCGCCAGCGCATCATCGCCTCCTATCGGCTCGAACCGATGCCGCTGGAGGAAAGCCAAGCCTACATTCTGCATCGCTTGCGGGCGGTTGGCTGGAAAGCTGATCCGGAGTTTTCGCTGACCCTGTTTCCGAAAGTGCACCGCGCGAGCGGTGGCATCCCCCGCAAGATCAACCTCATCATGGACCGGCTGCTGCTGTATGGTTATTTGGAGGAGCTGCACCAACTAGATGAGGGCGCGCTAGCCACGGTTTTGGCGGAAATTGGCGAGGAAACGACCGGCATGCCGGCGACGCTGGAAGCACCTGTCAGCTTTCAAAGCCTGGATATGGCGCGCGCCGCAGCCGCTTCCGAGAAAGAAAACCAGTTGGCCGTCATGGAACTCAAGCTCAACGATATTCTGCGGCAGATGCGGGAAAAGATACGGCTCAAGGAGATGCTGCAATCCGGCAATCCTGCCGCGGACGCGTCTGAAGGCGCGGTCATCTCCAGCACCCGGCACCTGCGCTCCAAGCGGGAGGGAAAATGACGGGTATTGCCATGGAGGATAGCCGCATCATCAATGCCATGACAGTGGATGTAGAGGATTATTTCCAGGTATCCGCCTTTGAACAGTGCATCCCACGCGCGGATTGGCCTCGCTGGCCGCAGCGGGTGGAAGGCAACACCCGGCGCATATTGGAAATTTTCGATCGCCAGGGCGTCAAAGGCACGTTTTTCGTACTGGGCTGGGTGGCGGAGCGCTTTCCTGCCTTGGTACGCAGGATTGCCGAGTCTGGCCACGAGGTCGCCAGTCACGGTTTCGGCCACGAACGCCTTATAAATTTGACGCGCGAGCAGTTCCGCGAGGGGATCCGGCGCACCAAGGGGCTGCTTGAGGATATTACCGGCCGCGCCGTGTCGGGATACCGTGCGCCCAGCTATTCAGTCGGGCCAGGCACCCTGTGGGCGCATGCGGAATTGCGCGAGGCCGGCTATCGTTACAGCTCCAGCATCGTCCCCATTCACCATGATTTATATGGCATGCCGGCAGCACCGCGGTTTGCCTTCTATGCAGGCGATACGGGTTTGCTGGAAGTCCCGGTGACCACGCTCGCGCTCTTCGGGCGGAACTGGCCCTGCGGCGGTGGCGGTTACTTCAGATTGCTGCCATTCGCGCTGTTCAAGTGGGGGCTGCAGCACGTCAACCAGCACGAGCAGCGGCCGGGTGTTTTCTATTTCCACCCCTGGGAGATTGATCCGGAGCAGCCGCGGGTGCCGGGTGTGAGTTTCAAAAATCGCGTGCGTCATTACCTGAATCTGAGTCGCATGGCGGACAAACTGGGGTTGTTGCTGCGCGACTTCCGTTTTGACCGCATGGATAAAATATTCCTGACGCGGACCGCCGAGCGCTATCCGACAGTCATGCTTCAAGACCCCCAGTTCTGTGCAAAATAAATGGCGCATGTCATGCATAAACAAGCGGAAATGCACGCCGCCGGTGATTGCACCGTCAAACGTCTTGTGCCGGAGGATGAACTCCGATGGGATGCGTTTGTGCGGGCTTCGCCTCACGCGAGTTTCTTTCACATGGCGGCGTGGCGTCGGATCATCGAACAGGCATTCGGCCATTCCTGTCATTACCTGTATGCCGAACAAGCCGGTGAAATCACCGGCATTCTGCCGCTCGCCCAAATCAAGAGCCGGCTGTTTGGCCACGCGCTGATCTCGACGCCGTTCTGTGTATATGGTGGCGTCGTGGCGCGGGATGAGAGCGTGGAGACCTTGCTCACACAGGCGGCCAGCACTCTGGCGGAAGAACTGCAGGTGGATTATCTCGAGCTGCGCAACCGGGAACCGGGCTGTTTCTCCTGGCCAACCAAGGATTTGTATGTAAGTTTCCGCAAGACCATCAGTGCGGATCACGCGGTCAATTTGCAGGCAATTCCGCGCAAACAGCGTGCCATGGTTCGCAAGGGCATGGACGCCGGCCTGCAGGTGCGGGCGGACGCCGGTCTCGACGAGTTTTACGCCGTGTACGCCGAGAGCGTGCGCAATCTGGGCACACCGGTCCTGGCCAGGAAATATTATTTCCTGTTAAAAGAACTATTTGCGGAAGATTGCGAACTCACTGTGATTACCCATCATGAAAAGCCGGTCGCGGCAGTCATGAGCTTTTATTTCAGGGACGAGGTCCATCCGTATTATGGCGGCAGCATCGCGGCCGGCCGGGATCTCAAAGCCAATGATTTCATGTATTGGGTGGTGATGCAGCGGGCGGTGGAGCGGGGCGCGAAAATTTTTGATTACGGCAGAAGCAAGCGCGACACGGGTTCCTATCATTTCAAGAAGCATTGGGGCTTCGAGCCCCAACCTCTGCCTTATGCCTATTACCTGGTGCGCGCCAAGACCGTCCCCGATATCAGTCCGGCGAACAAGAAGTACAGCCTGTTCATCAAGGCGTGGCGGCGTCTGCCCTTGCCGGTCAGCCGGGCAATCGGTCCCTGGATCGCGCGGGATCTCGGATAGCGCCATGCAAGAGCTGTTGTTCCTTTGTCATCGTCTTCCGTATCCACCCGACAAGGGCGACAAGATCCGTTCGTATCATGTATTGCGCTATCTGGTGGAACACTATCGGGTGCATCTCGGGACATTCGTGGATACACCTGAGGATTGGAAACATGTTCCCGCGGTCAAGGCGCTATGCGCGGACACCTGCATCCGGCCATTGAAACCACGGCTGGCACGCATCCGGTCCCTGACGGCACTCGGGAGTTCCGAGCCGCTTACGGTTGCGTATTATCGTGACAAGGAGATGCAGCGCTGGGTGGAGCGGATTGTTGCGAATGGAAAGATAAAGTTTGCTCTGGCGTTTTCGTCCGGTGTCGCGCCGTTCCTGATGCCCGAGAACGGCATTCGCCGGATCATGGATTTTGTGGACGTGGATTCGGATAAATGG
Organism: Gammaproteobacteria bacterium; assembly: GCA_050739255.1. Classification (GTDB taxonomy): domain Bacteria; phylum Pseudomonadota; class Gammaproteobacteria; order Natronospirales; family REEB76; genus REEB76. The sequence continues at coordinate 17,852 of JBOIAY010000131.1, read as the reverse complement.
CGCCAATACGCACAGACTCATACCGGACTGGCCGGCTGGATTTACCGCCGGGAAGCCCGATGTCTCGCCGGGTATGAGCGGCGGATTGCCGCGGAATGGGATGCCAGCCTGTTCGTGTCTCAAGCTGAAGCCGGGTTTTTCAGCAAGCAGATTCCCGAATGTGCCGGCAAGATTCATGGCATCGCGAACGGCGTGGACACGGACTACTGGGATCCGGCGCGTGATTACCCCAATCTCTACCGGCGCGAGGAACGGGTTGTCGTGTTCGTCGGCGCCATGGATTACTGGGCCAATGTGCAGGGCGCGCTCTGGTTTGCGCATGAGATCTGGCCGCGCATTCACGAAAAGCTGCCAAACGCACGCTTTTACATCGTGGGTTCCAACCCCGGCCGGGCGGTGCAGGCGCTGGCGTCCATTGGCGGAGTGGTGGTGACGGGGCGCGTGGCCGACGTCAGGCCGTATGTCGCGCATGCCCATGCCGTGTTGGCGCCCCTGCGCATCGCCCGCGGCATCCAGAACAAGGTGCTCGAAGCGCTCGCGATGGCCAAGGTCCTGCTCGCGACGCCCCAGGCATACGAAGGGATCGAAGATTTCAAGGAACGCAAAGGCTGCATCAGCGAATCCGCGGACGTGTTTGTGAATGAGGCCTTGCGCTGGTTGCAACCCGCGCAGCCCGTACAGGTACCAGCCGTTCGGGAGAGGATTGTATCGGCTTATAACTGGAAACAGTTGCTTGAGAGATATGACGCCATCCTGAATAACTCAAAAGTTTCTGGTGCGGGCGCAGACACAATTGCTCATCCCCTGGGATTGGAGGCTTATCCGTGAGCCGGCCGTTGACATTGAAGGCAGACATCTTGGCTCGTGAATCAGGCTGGCTGGTGGCCGCGTGTGTCTTCGGGTGTGCCGTGATTATTGTGGTGATTGGTTACTGGAGCACCCTGGAATCACTGGTCTGGGTATGGAGCCATGACGGAACCTATCAATATGCGTTTTTCATCTTTCCCTTAAGCATCTGGATTGCGATCACTCTGCGTCACAAACTCCTGGCAATTCCACCGCGACCCAGTATCTGGGGTTTGCCGCTCGTGGCGGGATTGGTGTTTGTCTGGTTTATAGGCCATCGCCTCGATATCAATCTGGCACAACATTTTGCCCTGGTTGCGCTGTTTCCGGCGCTGGTGCTGGCGATCTGGGGTCTGCGGGCTGCCTGGGTGCTGGTATTCCCGCTCGGTTACCTCGTGTTTGCCGTGCCCTGGGGCGATTCGCTGGTGGGGCCATTGCAGGATTTCACTGCCCACTTTGCCGTGCGGGCTCTGGAGCTGACCGGTACTCCCGTGCTGCTCAATGGACGTGAAATCGTCACACCTGCCGCGGTTTGGATGGTGGCGGATGCCTGCAGCGGCATCAAGTTTTTTATCGCCTGCACCGCTTTAGGTTGCCTTTACGCGTACTTGATGTACCTGCACTGGTGGAAGCGGGTGCTGTTTGTGGCACTCGCGGCGGTGGTGCCCATCATTGCAAACGGATTTCGGGTGTATTTCACCGTGCTCATCGGCGATATCTGGGGTGTCCAGTACGCCACCGGCACGGACCATCTGATTTTCGGCTGGCAGTTTTTCGGCACCGTATTGCTGATCCTTCTGGGCGTGGGCTGGTTGTTTCGTGATGCGTATGCATCCACACCGTCCGCGCCGCACCGTGGGGCCGGTTTCTCCACGACACGCGCTGTTGTCTGGGTTCTGGCCCTTGTCCTGGTGGTGAGTGGACCGGTGCTGGCGGCCTGGATGAAATCACCGAGTACCTCAGGAGGCCGCTTGAATTTGGTGGCGCCCGCGGTTCAGGGATGGCTTGGACCGCAGACTGCGCAGACGAACTGGAAACCGCTATATAAAGGTGCGGATTCCGAAATGCGTGTTGCCTATCAGGCTGAAAGCGAAAATGCCAGTGTGGAACTGTTCCATGCCATCTATCTGGGCCCTCCCCGCCGTGGCCATGACCTCATCACCTACGGGAATTCTGTCACTAACCCTGCCACGGACAGAGTCTTGAGCACCGCCACCCGGCACATTGTTCTGAGTAACGGCCGCACCATCAGTGCAAAGGAACTGCGTCTTGCCGCCGGCGGCGGGGAGCGTCTGATCTGGTACTGGTATTGCGTGGACGGTCATTACACTGATTCGGCCGTGCTGGTGAAACTGATTCAGACTTGGGATGCGCTGGTGGGACAGGTTTCTCAGTCATCCGTGTGGGCGGTTTCAGCGGCGGATACCCATGGCAATAGTGGCGGTTTGCGCGCGAAACTGGCTGCCTTCGTCCGCACGGTTCCCGGTGTGGGCCGGAAACCCTCGGCGGGAACGGCGAATACCGCGGACGCAGCGAGCCAGCCATGAATGACAAACCCCGTATCGTCCACGTGCTGCATCGCCTGGATACTGGCGGCATGGAACGCGTGCTGGTAATGCTGATCAACCACACCCACGACCGCTACCGGCACGCGGTGATATGTCTTGAAGGGTTCAGTGCTTTCCGGGAACAAATCGAGCCTGCCGATGTGCCGTGCATGGTGTTGAACAAAAAGCCCGGCAAGGATTGGAGCTGCTACTACAGGTTATGGAAAGCCCTGAGGAATCTCAAGCCGGACTTGGTGCAAACCTACAATATCGGCGCCCTGGATGTAGCGCCCATTGCCAAACTGGCAGGCGCGCGTGGCGTGGTCCACGCGGAGCATGGCCGCAGTGCCGCCGACCCACATGGCGAAAGCCGCAAGTACCGCATTCTACGGCGCTGGCTACTACCGTTTATTGACCGCTATCTCGTGGTTTCCAGGGATATACAAAAGTGGCTCATTGAAAAGATCGGCATTGATTCTTCGCGAGTTGCATATATCCCGAACGGTGTTGATGTCGCCCGATTTGCCCCGACCCAGAACAGGAAAGAGACACGCGCCTTGCTGGGATCCTTCGCGCCTCCCGGCACCCTGCTGATCGGGACTGTTGGAAGATTGGATGCCGTCAAGGATCAGGCTGGATTGGTATCCGCCTTTCATAATCTGTGCGAATCCTTGCCTGGAAAACGCGAGCGCCTGCGTCTGGTCATGATCGGTGAAGGACCACAACGCCCTGTGCTTGAAGAGCAAATCACCCGCCTCGGACTCGCGGCGCAAGTTTATCTTCCGGGCAACCGCAATGACGTACCGGCACTGCTTGCCGAGTTCGACATCTTTGCTCTTTCATCGATCGCGGAAGGCATGCCGGTGACCTTGCTCGAAGCCATGGCGGCCGGGTTGCCGGTGGTCGCGACAGCCGTCGGCGGCGTGGGCGAGGTCGTGTCATCCGGCGTGACGGGCGCATTGGCGCCGACCGGCAATCCCCAGGCACTCGCCAAGGCGCTGGCGGATTATGTGCTGGATGAGGCATTGCGCACCCAGCACGGCAGGGCGGGGCGGGAGCGCGTGGAAGCTCAATTCAGTTTGCAAACCATGCTAGCGGCTTATACGACTCTCTATGATGGATTGCTGAATAATAAACTTCAGTCCCGGCAAACCGTTGCAGCCACCACCGTCACCGGGAACAAGGAGCGTTGAACCATGTGTGGCCTGGCCGGCATTGTGTTGTCGCATAAAGATGGCACCGTAAATGAGAAAGTGTTGCTCGCCATGCGGGACGCGCAGATTCATCGCGGACCGGACGAAGCAGGCATTTATTTCGCGAAAGGCGTTGGTCTGGGTCATCGCCGCCTGTCCATTATAGATTTGGCAAATGGCCAGCAACCGATGGTGGACGAGACATCTGGACTCGCGCTGATCTACAACGGTGAACTTTACAATTTCCAGGCTCTCAAAGCGGAGCTTGAGTCGCAAGGCATGGCCTTCAACAGCCATTGCGACACCGAAGTAGTGTTGCGCGCCTGGCAGTTCTGGGGCGAAGCTTGTCTCACGCGGCTCAGGGGTATGTTTGCGTTCGCGGTATGGGATGCCAACACACAACGCATTTACCTGGCGCGCGACCATATCGGTATCAAGCCGCTTTATTATGCCTTCACACGCTCGGGTGATTTCGCTTTCGCTTCCGAACTCAAGGGTTTGCTGGTTCATCCGGGGATCGAACGCAATATTGATCCTCGGTCGCTTGAGGACTATCTCGCGTTTGGATACGTGCCCGATCCCAAAAGTATCTATAGAAGCATCTTCAAGCTGCCACCCGCCCATTGGCTGAGTTGGGGAGCGGGCGAGCCTCCGCCGGTTCCTCACGCGTATTGGGATGTGCCTTTTCAGATCAATGCCGGTATGGGATTGAGTGAAGCCTCTACGCAACTGCGGATGCTGCTGGATGATTCGGTTACAGGCCAGATGATATCCGACGTGCCATTGGGCGCATTTCTCTCGGGCGGAGTGGACTCAAGTACCGTAGTGTCGAGCATGAGCCGGGTGGCGCGTGAGCCTGTCAACACCTGTTCCATTGGCTTTGACGACAGCGGGTTTGACGAAACCGTCTATGCACAGCAAGTCGCCCGGCATCTGCACACCAGACACTACGAGGAGCATGTCAGCTCGCAGGATTATGCCCTGCTGGATACCCTGGCGGGGATCTACGATGAACCCTTCGCCGACAGCTCCGCGCTGCCCACTTGGCGGGTATGCCAGTTGGCACGCAAACATGTCACGGTCGCGCTCTCCGGCGATGGCGGTGATGAAAACTTTGCCGGCTACCGGCGTTACCGCCTGCATCATGCCGAAGGCCGGATCCGCGCTCGGTTACCACTTTCCGTCAGGCAGCCCGTTTTTGGCTGGTTGGGGCGATGCTATCCCAAGGCGGATTGGGCGCCGCGGGTATTGCGCGCCAAGACCACGCTTCAAGCTCTGGCACACGATGACGTGGAAGCCTACTGTCATAGCATCAGCTTCATACCATCAGCACACCGGCAGAAGCTGTACAGCGCTGCATTCAAGCGCGAGCTTCAGGGTTACACCGCATTGGAAGTTTTCCGTGGCCATGCCGCGCGCGCACCATCGGATCATCCGCTGTTGCTCGCGCAATACCTGGATTTCAAAACCTGGCTTCCCGGCGACATCCTGACCAAAGTGGACCGCGCCAGCATGGCGCACAGCCTGGAGGTCCGCGTGCCCCTGCTCGATCATCGCCTGGTCGAATGGGCATCCTGCCTGCCACCCAACTTGAAGCTGAGAGGAGGAGCAGGCAAATACGTTCTTAAAAAGACGCTTGAACCGGATTTGCCGCATGAAGTGCTGTACCGAACCAAGATGGGTTTCAGTGTGCCGTTGGCCGCGTGGCTGCGTGGCCCACTCGCAAAGCGCGCCAGGGAGGTGCTGCTGACGGGAGCCGTCGCTCAAAGCGGATATTTCGAGCCACAGGTCTTGGACAGGCTGATGGAGCAACACATCGGGGGGCGCAGCGACCACAGCACCGTGCTGTGGAGCTTGTTGATGTTTGATGCGTTCCTGCGGCAGACGCAACAATCCGAGACTGTTTCCGTTCATGAACGATCTCTCACCGGTGTCCGTGCCAAGGAAGCCACTACATGAACCGCACCGTTCTGGTGTTTGGCCTGCCACGAACCGGAACCACCTGGATTGGCAAGTTGTTCGACAGCCATCCCGATACCCTGTACCGGCACGAACCGGACAGCGTTTACCGTCTTTCCATGCCGCTGTTTCCAGATAAGTCAGAAGCCAGCAGGTATCAGGATGAGCTTGCAGTATTTATCCGATCATTGCCGGATATGCGTACTGCGAAAATCGCGGGCAAACAGCCACTCTTCCCCAAGCATTACCATGGCTATCCGGCCTTACTCGCCTATCGCACCAGCGCTGCGTTCGTGAGATTCGCCGCACGGATCAAACCAGGCATCACGTTGCCGTACCGCCCGACAGCAGCAGGCTACGAACGTCGTTGCCTGGTGTGGAAATCCATCGAGTCGCTTGGGCGCCTGGGCGCATGCGTTGAGGCTTTACCCGATACACGGGCAATACATATCCTGCGTCACCCCTGTGGCTATGTGGCGTCCGTATTGCGGGGTGAAGCGTCAGACCGCTTTCAGAGCCGTGTAGCCTCCAGCGAAGACTATGGCATTTATGAAATGCTGCTGGACGCTGAGTCTGCCAGAAGCCGAGGTCTGACACTGCAAGATTTAGAGAAGTTGACTCCTGAGGAGCGTTTGGCATGGCGCTGGGTCCTCACGCATGAAAAAGCACTGGCTGATACGGAACATTTAGATCGCGTACTCACGGTTCGCTATGAAGATGTGTGTACCGACCCCATGCATGCAACCCACAAAATGTTTGAGCATTCCGGGCTTTCGTGGCAGCAGCAAACTCAAAACTTTATCCTCGCAAGCACTGCCCGGCAGGAAAGTGGTTACCACAGCGTATTCAAGGATTCTCGGAAATCCGCGGACGGCTGGCGTTCGGAGCTTGATCCACAGGTAACCGAAAGAATAACGAAAGTATTACAGCATAGCTCGCTGAATCGGTTCTATGACGGCGATTTGGTCAAGTCTCAACAAAAGTGTGGATATCTAGCATGAAGACGGTACTGGTGACGGGGGCTGCGGGATTCATAGGATTCCATACTTGCGTGAAACTGTTGAAAGATGGGTATCACGTCGTTGGTCTCGACAACATGAACGACTATTATGACGTTAAGCTTAAATCAGACCGGCTTCGGCAAATCAGTGACAAGTCATTTGAATTTTTCAAAGTGGATATTTCAGACAGGAAAGTAGTTGCCGATTTGTTCGGCAAGACACGTCCTGAATTCGTGGTCAATCTTGCTGCCCAAGCCGGGGTCCGCTACTCGATACAACATCCCTATCCATATGTAGACAGTAATCTTGTGGGTTTTCTGAATATCCTGGAAGCATGCCGGTGGGGCAAGGTTCAACATCTGGTTTTTGCGTCATCGAGTTCGGTGTACGGCGCTAACACCAGCATGCCTTTTTCCGTGGATCAGAACGTGGATCATCCTTTGTCACTGTACGCGGCGACCAAGAAAGCAAATGAGCTGATGGCGCATGCGTACAGCCATCTTTATAACCTGCCTTGCACAGGACTGAGGTTTTTTACGGTTTACGGTCCCTGGGGACGTCCAGATATGTCCTATTTCACCTTTACACGCTCGATTTTGGCCGGGAAACCGATAGATGTGTACAACCATGGTGATATGAAAAGGGACTTTACTTATGTAGATGACATCGTAAATGGCACAGTCGAAGTATTGCGCAAGATTCCAGAAGGCGATACTCATTGGGATTCCGACAAACCCAGACCCGATTCAAGTTATGCGCCCTACAAGATATACAACATCGGGAACAATGCACCCGTGGACCTTATGAAAATGATAGCGGTTCTTGAAGGGGCCCTTGGAATACAGGCCAAGATCAACTATTTACCACTTCAGGATGGAGACGTGAAATCAACCTTCGCGGACATAGATGATTTGGTGGTAGACGTGAGATTCAAGCCAATTGTACCCATAGAAGAAGGTATCCCCCGATTCGTGAAATGGTATCGCGATTACTATCATGGTTGAAACTTGTATATCCGGGGATGTCATGATCCGGCTGCTCACCTTCACCAGTCTCTACCCAAATGCAGCGCAGCCGCGACATGGCGTGTTCGTGGAAGAAAGGCTGCGCCATCTGGTGGCTTCCGGCGGTCTCACAGCTGCTGTAGTAGCTCCGGTACCGTGGTTTCCGTTCCGGTATTCGAGATTTGGCGCTTACGCGGCGCTGGCTACCGTGCCAGAGCGTGAGGAACGCTATGGCATCCAGATCAGTCACCCACGATATCCGGTTCTCCCGAAAGTAGGCATGAGCATCGCGCCATTCCTGATGTATCGAGCGCTTCTGCCGGTGCTCCGGAAACTGAAAGCCAACGGGGCTGACTTCGATTTGATTGATGCGCAGTACTTTTATCCGGACGGCGTGGCGGCTGCCAAGCTGGGCATGGCAATGAATAAACCAGTTGTGATTACGGCTCGCGGCACCGATGTCACATTGATACCGCACTATCGTCTGCCCAGGCGGCAAATCAAATGGGCAGCGGAGCGTGTGGCTGCAATCGTCACCGTGTCGCAGGCGCTGAAGGACGCACTCGCAGCCTTGGGCGTGAATCCCGACAAGATTACTGTTTTGCGCAATGGCGTTGATCTTGATCACTTTCGCCCACTGGATAGAACCGTGATTCGCGCTAGATTGGGTTTGACTGGTCCCGTTTGGCTGTCGGTAGGCCATCTGATTGAACGGAAAGGCTTGCACATCACCCTTCCGGCACTTGCCAAGACGCCGGATGTGACGCTGTTGATCGCTGGGGATGGACCCGAGGAGGGGAAGCTGCGGCGACTGGCTAACAGTTTGGGAGTCGGTGAACGCGTGCGCTTTCTCGGCGCCATTGCACATGCCGATTTGTGCGAATACTACAATGCGGCAGATGCCCTGGTGCTTGCCTCAAGCCGGGAGGGCATGCCCAACGTGGTGCTGGAGGCTCTGGCCTGCGGCACACCCGTAATCGCTACAAGGGTTGAGGGCACGCCTGAGATCATTACCTCTCCCGAAGCGGGAGAATTGATGCAGGAGCGCAGTCCGGAGGCCTTGGTGCTGGCCTGGAATAAATTGCAGGCCCATACACCCGATCGCATTTCAACGCGCAAGTACGCGGAGCAACTCGGATGGGCACCTACGGTCCGGGCGCAACTGGCGCTATATGTGCGAGTTCTCTCGGATTACGGGAATTATTCAAGGGCTGAGGTAACGCCATGAATGTTTTCTTGACCGCACCTGAAAATGCTGTCCGGATAACAACACCCGACGGCAAACCATTGCGGATCTTGCACGTTCTCGATCACTCCATTCCCTTGCACAGCGGTTATTCTTTCCGCACGCTCGCCATCCTGCGGGAGCAACTTGAGCTTGGCTGGGAGACGTTTCAGTTGACCAGTCCCAAGCAAGGTGAAGTTGCGGATTCACAGGAACAGGTGGATGGATGGAGCTTCTACCGAACTCCACCAAATCGGGATTTATTTTCCGGACTACCGATTGCAAAGTACTGGCGGATCACGCAGGTACTTGAAAACCGTCTCCGGGAGGTAGTGAGCACAGTCCAGCCTCACATCATTCATGCGCACTCGCCGGTTCTGAATGCGCTTCCCACACTGGCAGTGGGCCGGGAAATGGGCTTGCCGGTCGTCTATGAAATACGTGCATTCTGGGAGGATGCAGCGGCCGATCACGGCACCGCACGTGAATGGAGTCTGCGCTATCGGTTGACGCGTGCCTTGGAGACACGGGCTGTGCGCCGGGCCGATGCCGTGACCACCATTTGTGAAGGACTGCGCGCCGACTTGGTGGAACGGGGTATTCCTGCCGAAAAGGTCACCGTCATTCCTAATGCAGTGGATGTGGCCCGCTTTCAGGTCAACGCTTGTCCCGACAGTAAACTGCAAAAAATATATGGCCTGACTTCCGGTGCAACTCTGGGTTTCGCCGGCTCGTTTTATGCCTATGAAGGACTGGATGTGCTGCTCAAGGCCATGCCGCAGGTTGTGCGCGCCATACCACAGGCGCGCCTGCTGTTGTTGGGCGGAGGACCACAGGAATCCAATTTACTGGCATTGGCCGCGCAACTCGGACTGAAGAGCGCCGTACAGTTTGTAGGACAAGTTCCCCATAGCGAGGTGGAACGGTACTACGACTTGATGGATGTCATGGTGTATCCGCGGCTGTCCCGACGCCTGACGGAATTGGTCACGCCCTTGAAGCCCTTGGAAGCCATGGCCTTAGGTAAGCTTGTGGTCGCGTCGGACGTGGGCGGCCATCGGGAACTGATCCATGATGGGCAAAACGGCTGCCTGTTCACTGCAGGATCCGTGGACGCCTTGGCGCAATGTCTTATCCGCATCCTGCAAACCCGGGATTCATGGAGTCCCATCGTGTCTGCCGCGAGGAATTACGTGGAACAGCAGCGCAACTGGCAGGCAAGCGTAGCGAGATACGGCGCGGTGTACGCAAATGTCCTCAGCCACTCATTACATAGGAAGGGTAAGCAATGAGTCCCAGCTTGCCCGCCGTTGTCTTGGGTGCCGGAGTCAATGGCTTGGGTGTGGCTCGCAGCCTGGCGAAGGCACACGTGCCGGTCTGGCTGCTCGATTCCGATCCGAAACGGCCGGAGATGCATACCCGAATGGCAAAACCCTTGAGATTACCTGCCATGCAGGGTGAGCCCCTGATCGAGGGGCTGGTAAGCTTGGGCAAGACAGTATTTGCCGATCAGCACCCGGTAATGCTCCTCACCCAAGAGGAAGTTGTAAAAACTGTTTCGCGAAACCGCAAGCTCCTGTCCCCGTATTATCGTTTGACCCTGCCTGAACAGGACGTGCTCGAATCGCTGCTGCACAAGGAAGGCTTTCAACGCATCGCGGAGCGCTTGGGCGCTCCCATCCCGCCACTGGTTCATATCCGCTCGCTACAGGATTTGCCCGCTTTGCAAAAACTGCGGTTTCCGGTGGTGATCAAGCCCGGAGAGCGTCACGTCGAATACAGCCGGACATTCAAAAAGGCGTATCAGATTGATGACCGGGAGCAGGCCGAGCAGTTGATCCGCAGCATCATGCCGGTAATGACGGATATCGTGGTGCAGGAATGGATAGAAGGCCCGGATTCAAATATATTCTTTTGTCTCCAAGATATCCGCAGGGACGGCTCGGTCGCCGCCTCGTTCACGGGCCGCAAAATCAGGTCATGGCCACCGCAAGTGGGCGGCACTGCGAGTTGTACGTCCGCGCCTGAAGCGGATTCAGAGCTAACCACCATGACCACTCAATTCTTCCAGCAATCCGGCGTGGTAGGGCTGGCGAGCATGGAATACAAGCGTGATGCACGTACCAGGAATTTCAGAATGGTAGAACCTACTGTCGGTCGCACGGATTATCAGGAAGAAGTGGCCACACTGCACGGCGTCAACCTGCCGTATGCCGCCTATTGTGCTGAGCTTGATATGTTGTGCCCCGCACCGGTTGTGACAAAGCGGCCAGTCGTGTGGCGTGTACGATCCGAAGACGCACAGTCCGCAGCCGCTCATGGACAGCATCTCAAGTACGGCTATCCGCGCGGTGCTCCCGTGACCGATGCCCTATGGCGCTGGAATGATCCCAAGCCGTTCCTTGTTCAGTCAAGCAGACGTGTGCGTCGTGCATTGCGGACCAGAACGGCAAAAATTGTGACTGGATCGCATGAGGCAAAAGGTAAGATATGACGATGATCACGAGCCTTTTACCAAAAAGTATGAAAGCGTCGCGCACGCCGGACGTACGCGCAGGATTAGCGGCAGCTGCCGAATGGCTGACACGTGCTCAGGATGCCACTGGCACAGACGGAGTCAGTGCGTACTATGACTCGAAAAAACGCAGTTGGGCGGCCGCCTACCCTGAAACAACGGGCTACATTATTCCGACATTTTTTCGTTATGCAGAGTTTTCCGGCAAGAATGAATACCGTGAACGGGCTATTCGTATGGCGGCTTGGGAATCCGATATCCAGTTTCCAGAAGGTGGTGTGCGTGCTGGCACTATGGATGCCGCACAAGCCGTGCCCACCATATTCAATACCGGCCAGGTGATATTCGGTTGGCTGTCCGCCTGGGAGGAAACCGGGGAACCGCGCTTTCGCGATTCGCTGGTACGAGCGGCCGAATGGCTGGTGGCAGCGCAGGATGACGACGGTGCCTGGCGGCGCTTTGCCTCGCCGTTTGCCGCACATCAGGTGAATACCTATAACACCCGGGTGGCGTTTGCCTTGGCGCGTACGGGCAAGGTTTTGGAAGAAACGAGCTATCTGGAAGCCGCAGTCCGCAATGTGTGCTGGGCGCTGACCCAGATGCACAGCAACGGCTGGCTCGAAAACAATGATCTTGAAGACAATGCTCGTCCTCTGACACATACCCTGGCCTATGCCACACGTGGCATTCTTGAAGTAGGGCTGCTTACCTCCACTACGGCATTTGTGGAATCAGCATCGCGTATCGCGCGCGCCATTGCACAAAGTCAGCGCCGCGATGGAGCTTTGCCGGGGCGTTTAGACGCGCAATGGCGGCCGGCGAGCCGCTGGAGCTGTGTCACCGGCAATGCCCAGATGGCCATCATCTGGCAGCGCCTGGCGAACGAAACCGGAGATCCGACTTGGATGCTCCCTGCTGAGAGAGCAAGCCAGTTCAACCTGACGGTACAGAATCTGTCGGCCGCCGATCCGTGCATACGTGGAGGTATTCCAGGCTCCCATCCCCTGCGAGGTGGCTACATGACAAACCGGCTTCCGAACTGGGCAGCCAAGTTCTTCATGGATTTACTCATGTTGCAACTGGACGGGCGGTAAAGACATGCGTGATATCGCCTTGGCCCTGTTCATATTCGGAACAATTCCGTTCATCCTGACGCGCCCTTATATAGGACTACTGGTATGGTCGTGGATCGGCTACATGAACCCGCATCGGCTGTGCTATGGCTTTGCTTACAGTTTTCCCTGGGTTCAGCTTATTGCCATCGTCACGCTTGTGAGCCTTGTTTTTAGCAAGGAGAGCAAGAAGATCGCAATCACGCCTGTCAGTATTCTGTTATTTGTGTTTCTGCTATGGACAGGTATCACTACCATCTTTGCAGTTGAATCTGCTTCTGCATGGGAAAAGTGGCAGGAGTTCGCTAAAGTCCTAGTTATGGTGTTTGTCACCTTGATGCTGGTTAATAACCGCCAACGAATGCACTGGCTGGTGTGGGTCGTTGTGATCTCTCTCGGGTTTTATGGCCTCAAGGGTGGAATCTTTACCATCCTGAAAGGCGGCAATAATCACGTTTTTGGGCCACCGGCAAGCTTTATCGCTGACAACAACGCCTTGGCTCTGGCTCTTTGCATGACGCTGCCGCTCATGAGGTATTTGCAGCTTCATTCATCACGTAAATGGATTCAAATAGCCTTGGGACTGACCATGATTCTAACGGGGGTAACAATACTGGGCACGTACTCACGTGGCGGGTTGCTTGGGCTGATAGTAGTTAGCGGAGTCTTGTTCCTTAAAACCCGCCGCCGCCTGGCTGTCACCGCAGTAATCGTGATAATCGGGTTTACCGCGTATCATTTCATGCCCTCGCATTGGACGGAGCGCATGGATACGATGCACCACGCTGAGGAAACTGATTCTGCCCAGGAACGGATACAGTCGTGGCAATTTGCCACCAATGTCGCGATTCATCACCCGATTGTTGGCGGAGGCTTTAACGATTATCAAAGCGCTTCCCTGTGGCAGAGTTTCGGACCAGAGGGCGCCATCCCGCGCGCAATACATAGCGTGTACTTCCGCGTACTTGGGGAACAAGGTTTCCCAGGGTTAATCCTGTTTCTAGGGCTCTTTTTCGCAAGCTGGAGAAGTTGCAGCCGGGTAAGAAAGAAGACCCGGGATTCCCCTGAACAGAGGTGGGCATACGACTTGGCGTCAATGCTCCAAGTGGGCCTGATTGCCTATGCGACCGCAGGGGCTTTCCTACCCATGGCCTATTTTGATCTGGCCTATCAGTTGCTTGCGCTATGCTCGATTTTGGAAGGCCATCTATTGCGACAGCGCAAGTACGTGATAATTGCGGAATCTCAACAAAATGAAAAAGGCCTACTGGTTAAATCTTCCCAAACGCATGATACGTATTCTTAATAAGTACATGGAAAGCAAGAATAAAATCGTTTTGATGGTTGCTTACCACTTCCCGCCCGCTGCAATGGGAAGTGGCCACCTGCGCACGCTTGGATTTGTGAAGTATCTACCACCATTGGGATGGGAACCGGTAGTCTTGTCAGCACATCCACGAGCGTACACTCGTTCGGATGCTGCAAGCAAGCAGCTTATTCCACAAGCTTGCGAGGTGCATAGAGCTTTTGCACTGGATACACGCCGTCATTTTGGAATCCACGGTAAATATCCTGCCATTCTCGCACAACCTGACCGTTGGATATCTTGGTGGCCGGCAGCAGTATATCGCGGGTTGCGCCTTATTCGTAGATATCGGGTAAGCGTCATCTGGTCAACCTACCCAATCATGACCGCACACTGTATTGCTTATACCCTGAGCCGGTTGACCGGGCTGCCCTGGATCGCTGACTTCAGAGATCCGGTTTTGAATTCTGTAGCAACGCAGAGCCGACTGACGGTATCCACTCAATTGCGATGGGAGCATCGCGTGCTTTCCCGCGCTGCCTGTTCAGTGTTTACTACGCCTGGGGCCATGAGATCATATTCTGGACGTTACCCGGAGGCTTATCGTAAAGGCAGGATGGCCGTGATAACCAACGGTTATGACGAGGAGATTTTTTCGGTGTTGCCGGTGTACAGACCGTATCAGCAGGGACAACCGCTGCACTTGCTGCACAGTGGACTTTTGTACCCCGTCGGCCGTAACCCCATACCGTTCTTCAAAGCGCTTGCAAATCTCAGAGGCTCTGGATATCTGACTGCGAATGACATCAAGGTGACATTGCGCGCCAGTGGTTCAGAAGGACAGTATGAGGCGGAACTTGAACGGCTCGGTCTCAATGACCTTGTGTCGCTGGCACCGCCTTTACCTTATCGTGAAGCAATGGCCGAGCAGGCAAATGTTGATGCGCTGCTGCTTTTCCAGGGAGAGCAATATGATAGCCAGATTCCAGCCAAATTATATGAGTACCTACGCATTGGCCGACCGATATTTGCACTGGTAGGTGAACGGGGAGATACGGCAGCGGTATTGCGCAATACTGGTGGCGCGATAATCGTGCCTCTGGGCGAGATATCTGTGATCGGAAGACGGCTTATGGAATTTATTCGCACACTAAGGGATGGACGCTGTCCAAAAGCAGATGAAGCCGTGGTACAGAAGTATTCAAGGCGACAAGGTGCGCTATCGCTCGCAAAGCTATTTAATTTAGCTGTCCTTCAGCGACAAATACAAGTAGCCGGACAAGAACCAGGTGAACCAAAGTAATATAGTGGTACTGACAAATAAGTGAACAACATGACAACATGGGTATTGAAAGCTTTACGACATTTGTTCAAATATGGTGTAGCGTTAAGCCTACTCACCGGCTGCATGCAAACCGCTGCTCTGACACAAATCATAATACCTGCCTCGGAAACATCAGTAACTGGGCCAGTGGTGCAGGCGATCAATCTTTCCGGCCAGCACTTACAGCAGGTTCCCTTTACCTTCGGACAGCCATTTCGTGCCGGGAATATCCCCAGCGAAGAAACCATTGCGGCTTACCTTGGCGACAAGGCTCTGAAAACCCAAGCGGATATCAAGGCACGGAATCCCGACGGTTCCGTGCGCCACGCTATTTTGACTGTTTTATTGCCGATCCTGGATCCACAAGCTTCGGATACATTGAGCCTTCGCGCAGTACCGCTCACTGCCATCGCTAAGGCGAAAGATATAACGATTGAAGGTGTCCTGCAGACCCGTTTCAATGCCAATGTCAGTTTGCAGATTGCCGGTGAACCCTGGCATCTTGATGCCCGCACATTGCTGGAGCACGCGGAGCGTGCAGGGATGTGCAAGCCCTATGGACGCGAGTGCAATCAGTGGCTGTCCGGGCCACTAGCCTCGGAATGGGTAGTCGGTGGACCGGTGCTCAACGTACAAGGCAAACCGCACCCGCACATAGCTGTGTATTTTGCTGTACGAGCGTATGGTCCGACACCAGTTACCCGGGTGCGTGTGGATGTAATCGTCGAGAACGATTGGGCCTACGAGCCTGATCCACAAAATATCCTGTACGATGCCAAAATAGAGGTGAGTGGCGAGACTGTATATACGATCAATAAACTTGAACACTACCGTCAAGCTCGCTGGCATAAGATATTCTGGTGGGGCAAATCTGATCCTGTATATGCACAGTTAAGTTCACGCTATCTTCAGTTATCCCGTGCGGTACCGCGCTATGAAGATGTTCTGCCCTCTGAGCGGTTGCTGAACAGCGTGCGGCAAACCTGTCCACCCATGCAGCCCTGCGACCAGACACCGCATATGGGTGCGACCGGCGCACAGGCAGCCATCGGCCCCCTGGCACGCTGGAGCAGCGTTTACGTGGTTGATCCTACATATCAGGCTTACCGCTGGATGCTGACAAACGATGATGCCCTTGGATCCTACGGAATCCACTATCGCGATCACCTCACCGGTCAGCCTGTATCGGTTGAAGAACACCCTTGCATGACAACATATGGTCCCGCGGAAGTCGCACGTTGCCCGGTACCGCCCTACAAGAATGACACTTTCCCCCACTGTCGGAGTAAATGCAAGACGCCACTATACCCGGATGAATCACATCATCCCGAACCGGCTTACGTGGCCTATCTTGTAACGGGCGACTGGTATTACCTTGAAGAATTGAAATTTTGGGCTGATTGGGTGGTATTACATCAGAATCCGGCTTATCGGGATTACACTAAGGGGCTGATACAAGATACACAAGTCCGCGGTCAGGCATGGGCACTACGTACCCTGGGCTATGCGGCATATATTTTGCCTGACAACGATCCTTCCAAGCACTACTTTAGTCGCACGGTCGAAAACAATATTCGGTGGTACAACCAAAAGTATACTGATAATCCGAATGCAAATAAGCTGCATATCGTTGTCAATGGTTACGCTTTTCCCTATCCTAATCACGGCCAACCTCATACTGGTACCGCTACATGGCAACAATCATTTTTCAACTGGGCGGTTGGGAATCTGGCCGATCTTGGGTTTCCAGGTGCCATCAGATTACGTAATTGGTTCTCGTATTTCCAAGTGAATTTGATGACTAGCCCGAGCTTCTGCTGGGTTATGGCATCCGCATATGAACTGCAAGTCAGGGACACGGTGAGGAGTCCCTTCTACACCGATCTGGGTATGGTCTACCGGGAGACATTTCCCGAGTTCAAGGATGTCCAATGCAGCAGTGGGGAGATGGCCGAGCTGCTCACCAATTCGCGCGGGTACCGTTACAGGGCCGGCGACATGACGGGGTATCCCTACTCCCCAACAGGATTTCCAGCCAATTTCCAGATCGGGTTGGCCGCTGCTGCTGACTCGGACGTTCCGAATGCCCACAAAGCCTGGGAGATATTTGCCCATCGGCAGGTTCAGCCAAATTATGGCGATTCACCTCAGTTTGCGATTGTTCCGAGAAAGATACCAAATTGATTGTGTAAACCCTTGGCCAGTATTCTGCGACAGTTCAACTGTGAGTGCTAATGGGATTTGAAATAAAAACTATCGAAGATCAGGTAATTCTGGACCATATAGCCACACCAGGAAGTGACTGAATTCCTGGGAAAGAAGAAACGACGCGGGGATGCGATGGAAGATAGATATTTCCGTGCCAGACAAACCGGCACCATAATAGAAACGAAAGGGACTCATACCGTTCTGCTTGGTCACCAACTGTATTACAAGCCAGGCGCTATGCCGGATGGTATCTTTGCCAAATGGGAATGGGGCGGAGCGCGACTGATTGTTCGCAATGACCGATACGGGTTTTATCCGCTGTTTTATTACTGCAGGGATGGAGAAATTGGCGTATCACCTTCCATTTCCAGATTGGTAGATGCAGGGGCACCGATAGGGTTTGACTATGCAGCGCTCGCTGTCTTTCTGAGACTGGGATATTTTATTGGTGAGGATACTCCGTTCAAACACATCCGTGCGTTACCCCCGGGCGCGACGCTTGAGTGGGATGGCGCAATAAAACTCTCGTCGGATGGCTACGCAGTAGGCAAACCGTGTACAGCCATTTCACGTGACCAGGCGATGGATGCCTATATCGCGCTGTTCAGGCAA
>JBOIAY010000130.1:0-3688 GCA_050739255.1 Gammaproteobacteria bacterium | reverse complement strand
ATGCCTGCCTGCTCGAACAGTTTGCCGTGACGCAACATGCGGCTCTCACCGCCGCCGGCTGCTTCCGGCGTTCTGCTTCCCGCGGCACTTGCACTTCCTTGTACATCGTCTTCGGCGCGGGTCCAGTCTTCGCGTTTGAATTTCTCCTTACCATCGAGGGGTTCCAGTGCCGCAGTAAGCTTGTCCTGCAACGCGCGCAGGTAGATTTCCACTGCCTGGACAGTCATGTCTTGCATGGTTCAACCGGTCCGTAACACCTTGTCGGTCAACGCATCACGGATTTCAGTGGGCTTGCGTCCCGGTCCGGTGGCGCCCGGAACAATGTAATCCACGTCAGAGCCGAGGTGGGTCCTGACCTGCAGCGCAGTGCGCGCCGGCGGATGGCCGCTACGATTGGCGCTGGTGGACACCAGCGCCATGCCTGTGAGTTCACATAGTTGCCGCGCGATCGGGTGAGCGGTGACGCGCACCGCGATGGTCGCGCGGCCGCCGCTCAACCAAACAGGAATATCGCGCGCGGCCGGCACCACCCAGGTGACCGGTCCGGGCCAGCTTGCTTCCAGTTTTTGACGCAGGGTTTTTCCCAGCGGCGCCAGAAACGGCAGCAACTGTTCGATCTGCGAGGCGATGAGGATAAAACCTTTGGCGGCGTCGCGGGATTTGATCGCAAGAATGCGCGCCACCGCCTCGTATTCCAGCGGATCACAGCCGAGACCGAACACCGCTTCGGTGGGATAGGCAATGACGCCGCCACCCAGAATTACGTCACGTGCGTGACGCAGTGGCCAGCGGATCGAATTCATATCTCTGCGTCAGTTGGCAACAGCCGCTTCAGTTTCGGGCGGCGGCGCCAGTTCCGGCGCCGGTTCCGCGAAGCCGCATTCCTTGCGTGGACACACGCGTTCGGTGCCTTTGCGTTTGGTGGTTTTGACCGTGAGGATTGGCCAGGCGCACTTGGGACACGGTCCGGCGATGGGCGGATTCCAGGTGGCGTATTTGCAATCCGGATAACGCGAGCAGGAATAGAAGATCTTGCCGTAGCGCGATTTGCGCTTCAGGAACGTACCCTGATGGCATTCCGGGCACTCGATGCCCATGTCCTGGGGTTTTTCCAACGGTTCGATGTATTTGCACTTCGGATAGCTGCTGCAACCGATGAACTTGCCGTAGCGGCCGCGGCGGATGATGAGATCGGAATTGCATTGCGGACACTGACGGCCCTCGATCTTTTCCGGTTGCGCCGCCTGCTCGGCGGTCTCGTCCAGGTTGCGGGTGTAATCGCAGTCCGGATAGCCGGTGCAGCCGATGAAACGTCCGCGCCGTCCCAGGCGAATGGACAGTGGCTTGCCGCATTTCGGGCATTTCTCGTCCATCTTCTCGGTGGTGACGTCCTTGCGCGATACGCTTTCTTCCTTGTGGTCCACCAGCTTTTTGAATGGATCCCAGAACTCGTGCATTACCGGCACCCATTCCTTTTCGCCGCGCGAGACGGCATCCAGCTCGTCTTCCATTTTCGCGGTGAAATCATAATCCACATACTGGGTGAAATGATCCGTGAGGAATTTCGCCACCACCCGGCCCACGTCCGTGGGCTTGAAGCGTTTGCGATCCATCTCCACGTATTCGCGCTGCTGCAGGGTTGAGATGATGGTGGCATAAGTCGAAGGTCGGCCAATGCCGTATTCCTCCAGCGCCTTGACCAGGCTTGCCTCGGTGTAGCGCGGCGGCGGTTCGGTGAAATGCTGTTCGCACAGGATGTCCTTGAGCGTGACGATCTCGCCTTCCTCAAGCGGCGGCAGCAAGCGTTCTTCTTCGTCCGCGCCGCTGTCATCGCGACCTTCCTGGTACACTGCCATGAAACCCGGCACTACCAGCACCGAACCGGTTGCGCGGAACGTGCCTTTATTACCGGCGTCCAGATCGGCTGTCACGGTGTCGAACACTGCCTGTTCCATCTGGCAGGCGACGGTGCGTTTCCAGATGAGTTCATACAGTTTGCGCTGCTCGTTCGTGAGTTTGCCCCGGATTTCTTCCGGGGCGCGTGCCGCGGAAGTCGGGCGGATGGCCTCGTGGGCTTCTTGGGCATTTTTGGATTTGGTTTTGTACACGCGCGGATGCTCTGGCAGATGATCATTGCCATAGCGTGCGGCGATGACCTCGCGGATTTCCGCAACCGCTTCCGCCGCCAGAGTCACGGAATCGGTGCGCATGTAGGAAATCAGGCCCACCGGGCCCTCGCCGCTGAGGTCTATGCCTTCGTACAATTGCTGCGCGGTGCGCATGGTGCGCTGGGCGGTGAAGCCCAGCTTGCGCGAGGCTTCCTGTTGCAGCGTGGACGTGGTGAAAGGCGCGGCGGGATTGCGCTTGCGCTGCTTCTTTTCCACCGAGGCGACTGTGAGCTTGCCGTTCGCCGATTTGAGCAGCGCCTGCTCGGCGGCGCGCGTGGATTGTTCGTCGCGGAAGCTGAACTGCTCCACCTTGTCGTCGGCATAGCGGTATAGCCGGGCCGTGAAAGGCTGGGTATCCTTTTCCGTGTTCGCGATCAGCGTCCAGTATTCCTCGGTCTTGAACTTATCAATCTCGTTCTCGCGCTCCACGATCAGGCGCAACGCCGGTGATTGCACGCGACCGGCGGAAAGTCCCCGGCGGATTTTTTTCCACAGCAGCGGCGAGAGGTTGAAACCCACCAGATAATCCAGCGCACGGCGCGCTTGCTGGGCATTCACCAATTCAGTGGACAGAGGCCGCGGATGCGCCACCGCGTCATTCACGGCGTGTTTGGTGATTTCGTGAAACACCACGCGGTGCACAGTCTTGTCTTTGAGCGCGCCTTTGTCCTTGAGGATTTCATGCAGATGCCAGGAAATGGCCTCGCCTTCCCGGTCCGGGTCGGTGGCAAGGTACAGCGCATCGGCCTTTTTCAGCGCCTTGACGATGTCCTGAACGTGCTTCTCGTTGCGTTCGATGGGCGCGTATTTCATGGCGAACTCGTGCTCGGTATCCACGGCGCCCTCTTTGGGCACCAGATCGCGCACGTGGCCGTAGGAAGCCAGCACCTCGAAGCCCTTGCCGAGGTACTTCTTGATGGTTTTAGCCTTCGCCGGGGACTCAACGATTACCAGGTTTTCACTCATATATATCCAGCAATACTACAAACCGTATTACGCCTGCAAGTCCGGAGAGGGTATCAGGTGTTCGCGACAGCAGCAAAGTCCGCCGCGTGATTATGTGTGGCGGGTTTCGGATTGCGATGCGGCTTAGTGCATCACGCCGAGTGAATCGTCGAATACCAGATCTTCCATGCGCGAGTATGCGTCTTCCTGACCGGGGCGGTTGAACAGCACCATGAGAATGATCCATTTCACCTGTTCCAGATCAATTTCATTGCCGCCCAGCGCCATGATGCGGTCAATCACAATCTCGCGCTGCGCCGCTTCGAGGATGCCGATGTTTTCGAGATACTGCATGAAACCGCGGCATTCGGTGGTGAGGTGCTCCAGTTCCGGTTCCGCATACACGCGGAAACCATCGTGACGGTTGAGTGTCGGTTCGGTTTCCGGCGGATTCAGCGCCAGATTTTCCAGCCAGTCGAAAGCTTTGTTGATTTCGGATTTCGGGAAACCGGCTTCTTCCAGTTCCACCGTCAGGGATTCGCGGTCGGTGTCAGTTTCTTCCTCGTCATCATCCA
>JBOIAY010000129.1:0-8415 GCA_050739255.1 Gammaproteobacteria bacterium | reverse complement strand
CACGCCCGGCAGTTCCTGCCATGCACCAGGATCACCTTCATAGTCCACGATGACGCTGCGCTCAGCCTGCGCCTTGATTTCCGCAAGCGGGCCGTCGAGCTTGCGCTCTCCGTGATCAATGATGATGACCGCGTCGCAAATCTGCTCGGCGTGCTCCACTACGTGCGTGGAGAAAATCACGGTGCGGCCCTCGCGCTTGAACTGTTTGATGAGGGTCAACACCATTTCGGAATTCACCGGGTCCAGTCCCGAGAACGGTTCGTCGAGCACCACGAGTTCCGGGTCGTGCAGCAATGTCGCGATGACCTGCGCCTTCTGCGCCATGCCCTTGGACAGGGTGTTGCATTTGTCGTCGAGCCTCTCGCCGAGCCCGCCTGCCGCAAGGCGCGTACGTGCGCGGCTCTGGGCTTCACGCCGATCGAGACCGCGCAACTGGCCGAAGTACGTCACCATATCCAGCACCCGCATGTCCTTGTACAGGCCGTTTTCCTCGGGCAGGTAGCCGGTGCGCGTACGCACACTCTTGGGCGCACAGTCACCGAGGACGGTCACACTGCCGGCATCCGGATCGAGTATGCCGGTGATCATGCGCAGGGTCGTGGTCTTACCGGCGCCGTTGCGGCCCAGGAACCCGTAGATACTCCCGCTCGGAACCTCAAGCGATAACCGATTCACGGCCTTGTGTGTGCCGAAGTATTTGCTGGCTTCGTGAATGGCGATGGCATCGGTCACATGAGTACCCCCTGAATTAAAGACTCGTGATAATACGGGATGGATTCCCGTCCATAGCTGACAATCGTCATGCGCTCCAAACAGAACCTATCTCAAAACGTCGCGAGCGAAGGCAGAACACGGCGCGCGGTGGCGAGAAAGCGGAGTGTACACGTTAGTACATGAGCGATGTACAGGGATGTATAAGTGCCGTGAGAGGCAGGGGCGCCACGCGAAGCGTGGCGCCGGGAGCGGCCATTTTGAGCCGACGCGCAACAAAGTTATGCCAAGCGCAGTAGTTTTGAGATAGGTTCTAAAAACGGGGCCGCATAACGGCCCCGTCCGATTCACGATCGAATTTTTTATGGATTACACGCCGCCAGGAGTGCGTGCGGCGGGTGCCGGTGTCATGTTGGCTGCTTTTGGGACTTTGTGTAAAGAATAAGGGCTCCTCGCGGAGCCCTTCATGTTTGTGGATGCGGAGTGTATCAGCCGGGCAGCACTATATAGAAGATCTGGTCATTGTGGCGTACCCGCAGCGCCACCGGTCCATTGATATGGCTCAGGGCTTTACGGAACTCCGCAACATTGGCCACCGTTTCGCGGTTCACGGCGGTGATCACGTCGCCCTGGCGCAGGCCCGCCATGTAGGCTTCGCTGTTCGGGTCCACGCCTGTCACCAGCACACCTTTCACCTGACCGTAGAGCGGCGAACTCTCATTCAGATTGCTCACCGTAATGCCGCGCAGTTGCGGATGCTCGGATGAAGCGATCTGTTCGGATTGCTGCTTGCCGATCTTGGCGTTGATGGTGATCGTCTTGCCATTGCGGATCACGCCCAGGGTGAGGGCAGTACCGACACGCATGGCGCCGATTGCATTGCTGAGGTCGGCAGCGCTGGTCACCGGGCTGCCGTTGACGCTCACGATCACGTCGTTGGGCTTGATGCCGGCCTTTTCAGCCTGCGAGCCCGGCACCACCTGCATCACCACCGCGCCCTGTTTTTGAGGAATGTTGAGCGCCTGGGCCAGCTCCGGCGTGAGGGTTTGGACATTCACACCCAATATGCCGCGTTCCACCTTGCCGTATTTAATGAGCTGATCCATCACGCCCTTGGCCATATTGATGGGGATGGCGAAACCGATACCGAGATTGCCGCGGCTGCCGCCGCTGGTGACGATCATGGTGTTGATGCCAACCAACTGGCCTTCAAGGTTCACCAGCGCGCCGCCGGAATTGCCTGGATTGATGGCGGCGTCGGTCTGGATGAAGTCGGAATACTTGCCGTCCTGCACCTGGGTACGGCCCTTGGCGCTGACGATGCCGGCAGTGACAGTGTGGCTGAGGCCGAAGGGATTGCCGATGGCGATGACGAAATCGCCTGCTTGCAAGGCAGCGGAATTGCCCAGCGGAATCTGGGTGAGGTCATTTGCTTTAATTTGCAGCACCGCGATGTCGGTGTCCGGATCGCGACCTACCACCTTGGCCTTGAAACTGCGGCCGTCGTACAGGGTCACGGTGATTTTGTCGGCGTTCTCGATGACGTGATTGTTGGTCAGAATATAACCCTTGGCGGCATCCACGATCACACCCGAGCCCAACGCCTGGAAATTGCGCTGCATGGGCTGGTTGGGCATGCCGAAGAATTGCTGGAAAAATGGATCATTGAAGAACGGATTCTGCTGCATCGTCACATGACCGCTGGTGGAAACGTTGACTACCGCCGGCGACACGCGTTTGACGATGGGCGCCAGAGTCGGCACCGGCTGGCCGTCCACGAAGGGCGGCGGCATATGGGCCGAGGCAATGAACGGAGCGGTGAACAAAAGTGCCGCGCAGAATGCGGCCGTGAGCATGGTCGAAGGTTTCATGATGTTCCCTCTTGTTGACGGAGACGTGGGCAGGCCGGTGTTTGCCGTATTGCCTGCTTTGAAAAACAAGACCTCGTGAGAGGTTTATTCAGCAGCTCGTGTTGTGATTCCCGCAAAATATCACCCGCCTCATAGGGTTGTGCGCTGAAGATCAAGGTTTGGAGCCAGCGGTATTGTTTGCGGGAAATTCAAGGCTGAGACCCGATAACATAAATGAAAGTTCCCCTCCTCGCGGAGGGGAACAATGTGGTTTGCTCAGGACGCCTTGACCGAGATGCGGCGCGGCTGGGCCTTCTCGTGCTTCGGAACGCTGATTTCCAGCACACCGTTGTTGCCGCGGGCGCTGACGCCCTCGGAATTGGCGGTGTCCGGTAGCGTGAAGCGGCGGAAAAACTGGCCGCTGACACGCTCCACCCGGCGATAGCCATCGCGTTCCTCACGGGATTCACTCTTGCGCTCGCCCTTGAGGGTCAGCGTGCCACCCTCCATGGTGATCTCGATATCTTTCGGGTCCACGCCGGGGACATCCGCATGGATCAGGAAGCGGTTCGGCTCTTCCTTGATATCCACCGCCGGCACCCAGTCGGTGGCAGTCAGGTCGGCCTCGTTCTCAGCCGGCAGGCCGCGGTCGAACAGCCGGTTCATTTCATTGTGGAGCTGGCTCATGAGGCCCCAGGGCTCGTAACGGATCACGTTCATGGTCTAAGTCCTCCTCTAAGTGGATTTGGTTGCAGATGTCCTTTAGGTAAGGCCGGCTGCGCATTTCTCAAGAGGGCCGGAGGTCCTTGACGCTGAATTTGGCTTGCTCGAAAGGCAATGCTTCCCCTGTCCGGATATTTGTGATTTACTCCGCGGACCCTAGATTTAGTGTTCGCCTTTCAGACGGGTTCGAGTGGCACCATGCCTCGAACACGGTTGAGCTGTATCTTGTATGCCATTGATTGTAAACAATAAATATATTTGACAAAGCTGGATTCGCGGTCTAGGCTTTAGGAGGGTTTTGCCGGGCACTCGCACACAAGATGTTGTGGCGCACTGTCCCCAGCTTTCCCACAAGATATCCAGAGGATTTACCGCCTGCCGGAGTTAATTGGGCAGGCTCGAACCGCTTTTCAGCAAATAACGAATAGAAATACGCAGGACCGGACCAATATGAATACTGTGCTTAGAAATGCCGCCGACGCTGTAACCGAGATACCCGTGCAAGACGCCTCCGCCGATATCTGGGATAAGAAATACCGCCTCAAGTCCAAGGATGGTACCGTTCTGGACCAGACGGTTGACGATACCTGGAAGCGCGTGGCGCGCGCGCTCGCGGACGTGGAAGACTTGGAGAAGCGCGAGGAATGGTACGGGAAATTCCTGTGGGCGCTGCGTCACGGGGCCATCCCCGCCGGCCGCATCACCTCCAATGCCGGTGCCCTGGAACACAAGCCTGCCACCTCCACCATCAACTGCACCGTCTCCGGCACCATCCGCGATTCCATGGATGACATTCTGAACAAAGTCCATGAGGCGGGGCTGACGCTGAAGGCCGGCTGCGTGGCGCCCGGTACCTGGGTACGCACCGAACGGGGTTTGGTAAAAGTTGAGCAGGCAGTGACCGAGAGTCATTGTGAAATTCTGAGTTACGACCGGGACAGCGGGCGCTTCGAAATGCGGCCGATCCTGGAACACCTGACTGTGCAGGTACCGCGTTCGGACAATATCGAAATCATCGCCAACGGCGTGTCTCTGAAAACCTCAGTGAAACACCCGGTGCTGGTGTATCGGGATGGCGCATTGATTTACATACGTGCTGATCAGGTGTGCCACGAAGACGCGCTGGTCCAGCACAGTCTTGCCTGGACGGCGGCCCCCGGCGCGACTCTGTCCGCTTGGTTCACTGGCGCGCATCTGGGAGACGGCAGCGCTTATGAGAAGCACATGGTTTATAAGCCGACACGTACCGCTTGGGCGCAGCATGCCCATGCCATGGGTCGGCGTTTGGTGTTCAAGATTCGTGCCGCCGAACGCGAGGTGGTGGAGCGGTACGCGGAATTTTTCCGCGATTTCTGCGGCGCCCAGGCGCGGGTCGTGGCAACCGCGACGCCCAATGGCACACCGGTATGGGATTACTGTGTCGCCAGCTTCCCTGCTAGCCGTGCGGCGGAATTGATTGACCATCAGACCGGCGCCAAAACCGCGCACCTGCGCGTGCCCGAATGGATCCGGATGCAGCCGGAGAAGTACTTTCTGCCGTTCTTTGCCGGTCTTCTGGATACCGACGGCACCATCAGCCGTGAACGCGGCAGCGCCACACTCGCCATCCAGAACCTTGTGTTTGCCCAAGAGATCAAAGCGTTGCTGGGGTTGTTCGGTGTGCATGGTGCGCTGACGTTGCGTAAACCACGCAGTCACGAACTAAATGGGTATGAGGTGCATGACAGCGGCGGGGTTACACTCAAAATTTCCGATTCGGCGTTCCTGCTGCACGTGGCCGAGTACATGGCTGACAGCGGTAAGCGCGGGCGCATCACCGCCTACGCCAGCCAATCCGGTCAGTATGATCGTTACCGTGTGCCGGTCGCGCTGCGTGAAGCGTTGGCGGCGGAGTGTGGCGCGCTTTCGCATGTAGAGCGGCAGATCCTCGGGTTCTATCACGGCTATCACCTGAAGGACGTAGTGAGTCGCATCTGGCTGGATCGCTGGGAAGTGCGCTTCCCGCGGCTTAAACCACTCATTGCTCTGGCGCGCACGCTGCGGCCGGTGGACGCCATTCGCCGGGATTTGCCGCTGCCCGAAACCTTCTACGACTTTCATGTGGAAGGTCACAACAATTATCTGGCCGGTAACAGCGGCTTGGTGGTCATCCACAATTGCGGAATCGGCTATGAATTTTCCACGCTGCGGCCGCGCGGCGCCTACGTGGCGGGTGCCGGCGCCTATACCTCGGGCCCCATGTCGTTCATGGATATCTACGACAAGATGTGTTTCACCGTGTCCTCGGCTGGCGGCCGGCGCGGCGCGCAGATGGGAACCTTCGACGTCGGCCACCCGGACGTACTGGATTTCATCCGTGCCAAGCGCGAGGACGGCCGCTTGCGGCAGTTCAACCTGTCGCTGCTGGTCACCAAAGATTTCATGGAAGCGGTCAAGGCCGATGGCGAATGGCAACTGGCGTTTCCGCTGAAACAGAAAGAAGCGGATGCCGATGGCATGGACCTCAAGGACGCCGCGAAAGTGGTGTGGCGCGAGTGGCCCATCACGGAAGGCTATATCGTGAACGCTGCCGGCCTCGTGGCCTGCAAGATCTACAAGACGCTGCCTGCACGCCGCGTGTGGGACATGATCATGGCGTCCACCTACGACTTTGCCGAGCCGGGCTTCGTGCTCATCGACAAGGTCAACGAGATGAACAACAACTGGTGGTGCGAAAACATACGCGCTACCAACCCGTGCGTCACGGCCGATACGCGGCTGCACACGCAGTACGGCATGGTCCAAATCGGCGACCTATACGCTAGAGGCGTGCCGTTGGAAGTCAGCGTGGACAAGCGGGCGCTCGGCAGCGACGAACTGGGAACGGAAATAAGGCCGGCCAAACCGGCGTTCATGACCACACAACAGGCGGACGTATATCGCGTGGTCACCGAAGACGGGTACGAAATCAAGGCCACCGAGTGGCACGATTTCTACACCCAGCGCGGCAAGCTCAAACTGCGCGATTTGAAGCTCGACGACAAACTCCTGGTACAGTCCGGCAAGGGCCAGTTCGGTACTGAAGGTTCAAGTGAACTCGGCCAACTGCTGGGCTTGATTACCGGCGATGGCCATTTCACCAATCGCGGCAAAGGCCAGCAGGCCGTAGTCATCAACCTCTGGGGTCAGGATCAGACACTGGCTTCGCAGGTCTGTGTCTATGTAAATGCCCTCATTGCCGGGACCGCGCACAACGTGCGCAACTATGTAACCACACCGGTGGCTGTGCGCGAGCGCAACATGGTGTTCATCCGCTCGGTGTTGCTGGCACGTATCCTCGAACATTTTGGCTTCACGGCCGAGTCCAAACTGCGTGTGCCGGAGGTCATCTGGCGTGGTTCCGAGGAGTGCGTCAAGGCCTATCTGCGCGGGCTGTTCCAGGCCGACGGCACCGTCAATATATCCGGCGAGAGCATGAGTTGTTCGGCTCGGTTGTCTTCAAGCTATCCGTCGCTTCTCAAAGACGTGCAGATGCTGCTGGCAAACTTTGGTGTCTTTTGCCGCATCCACAAGCGCCGCAACGCAGGCGTACGGCTAATGCCGGATGGCAAAGGCGGCAACAAGAAATATGCGTGCAAAGCTGATTATGAATTGATTATCGATGGTGAATCACGCGAAGTTTTCATGCGCGACATCGGATTCTTGCTCGATTACAAGAACGAGAAGTACCGCGAGTGGGTTAAAGGCAAATTGTTGAAGCAACGGCGCAAGTTCGTCAGCCGTATTGCAGAGATTGTCCATATCGGTCGCGAAGCGGTGTTTGACACAACACAACAGGATCACAACACGGTCATATTCAACGGTCTCGTGACAGGACAATGCGGAGAGCAACCGCTCCCGCCCTATGGTTCATGCCTGCTCGGCTCCGTGAATCTCACGCAATTCATTCGTGATCCGTTCACCGACAAGGCGCATTTCGACTGGGACGAATATCGCGAAGTCGTGAAAGTCTTTACGCGCATGCTCGACAACGTGGTGGAGGTCAATGGCTTGCCGCTGGAACGCCAGCGCGAAGAGATCCTGCGCAAACGCCGCCACGGCATGGGCTTCCTGGGTCTGGGTTCCAGCCTCACCTTGCTGGGCATGAAATACGGTTCGCCGGAATCGGTGAAATTCACCGAGGACGTGTCACGCGAGATGGCCATCGCCGGCTGGGAAGAGGCGCTGGAGCTGGCGAAGGAAAAAGGCCCCGCGCCCATCATGGTGGAGGAATTCGAAGTCACCGCCGAGATGCTGAGCAAGCGTCCCGAGATGAAACGCGACGGCTGGAAGGTGGGCGACACCATCAAGGGTAAGGATCTGCATGCGAACTACAGCCGCTACATGCAGCGCGTGGCAGAAGTCGCGCCGGATCTGGTGGAGCAGCTCGCCGAAACCGGCGCGCGTTTCACCCACCACACCTCCATCGCGCCCACCGGCACCATCTCACTGTCGCTCGCCAACAATGCCAGCAACGGCATCGAGCCGAGTTTCGCACATCACTATTTCCGCAACGTGATCCGCACCGGCAAGAAGAGCAAGGAAAAGGTGGATGTATTTTCTTTCGAACTGCTGGCCTACCGGCATCTGGTGAATCCGCTGGCCATGCCCGGCTCCGAGCAGCCGGAGGAAAAGCTGCCGGAGTATTTCACCACTGCCGAGACCATTACGCCCAAACAGCACGTGGACATCCAGGCGGCCTCGCAGAAATGGATCGATTCCTCCATCTCCAAGACCGCCAACGTGCCCACGGATTATCCCTACGAGGATTTCAAGGACATCTACCGCTACGCCTACGACAGCGGCTTGAAGGGTTGCACCACGTTCCGTTTCAACCCGGCGGCCTTCCAGGGCGTGCTGGTGAAGGAACAGGACCTCAAGAACACCGTGTACAAGTTCACGCTTGATGATGGCACGATTGTCGAAGCGCACGGCGATGAGGAGATCGAATACGACGGCGAAATCCATACGGCCGCCAACCTTTACGATGCCTTAAAGGAAGGTTATTACGGAAAATTTTAATTCCGGACCGAAAGGTTGCGGGAGGCGGGAGGACGGGATGCGCGGTCAGTACAGCCGCGCACCTTGTTCCGAGATTGAACTAACCAAATAG
>JBOIAY010000128.1:0-4632 GCA_050739255.1 Gammaproteobacteria bacterium | reverse complement strand
TCAAGAACAGCAATCGGGATGAGCAGCTGATTACCTTCCATTTTCTGCGCCAGCAGCAGGAAAAGCCCACCGGCAAGCCCAATCAGTGCCTGATGGATTACGTGGCGCCCCAGGCTACCGGCATCGAAGATTACTTTGGCGCCTTTGCCGTCACCGCCGGTCTCGGTATTGAAGAGCATGTGCGGCGTTTCGAGGCCGACCACGATGACTACAACGCGATTTTGTTGAAGTCCCTCGCAGACCGCCTGGCGGAAGCCTTCGCGGAACTGCTGCACGGACGCGTACGTCGCGAATTCTGGGGCTACGTCCCGGATGAACAACTCGACAACGATGCCTTGATACAGGAGCAGTACAAGGGCATCCGTCCAGCGCCCGGTTATCCCGCTTGTCCCGAGCACACTGAGAAAGGCGGCATCTGGCAGTTGCTGGATGCGGAACGCCGCGCCAGTATCAAACTTACCGAGCACTACGCCATGTGGCCGGCGGCGGCCGTGAGCGGTTTCTATTTCTCCCATCCTCAATCGCGTTACTTTGCCGTGGGTAAGATCAACCGCGACCAGGTGGCCGACTATGCACAACGCAAGGGCATGGACCTG
Source organism: Gammaproteobacteria bacterium (assembly GCA_050739255.1). Classification (GTDB taxonomy): domain Bacteria; phylum Pseudomonadota; class Gammaproteobacteria; order Natronospirales; family REEB76; genus REEB76. Next base: position 4,036 of record JBOIAY010000128.1, on the reverse strand, counting down.
GAAACCGCTGAACGCTGGCTGGCGCCGAACCTGGGGTACTCACCCTGATAGGAGCGAGGTGTGAGGCGTGAGAAGTGGCGAGTGAGTGGGCGATCCACGTTCGCATGCCAAATTATTAGGTACTTATTATCCCCGCCGGGAAAGTGTGGTTACTTTTGGTAGAATGCCCACTCCGAACAAGACCATCTTCCTTCCTCAATCTCCTTCCTGGGGGTCAGCCATGTTCAAGGCAATATCACTGTTGACTTTGCTGCCGGTACTCTTGTTTCCGTTTACCGCCAGTGCGGCCAATAATCCAGACGTATTGCGTGCCACACTCAAGAACGGCCTGCGGGTCGTGATCGTGCGCAACACTCTGGCGCCGGTGGTGACTACCGAGATGAATTACCTCGTCGGTTCCAACGAAGCACCTGCCGGTTTTCCGGGTACCGCGCATGCGCTCGAACACATGATGTTCCGCGGCAGTCCCGGTTTGTCCAAGGACCAACTGGCGGAAATATCAGCCGCCATGGGCGGCAGTTTTGACGCCGACACCCAGGACACACTCACGCAATTTTATTTCACGGTGCCGTCCGATGATCTGGATGTGGCGCTGCACATCGCCGCCCTCCGCATGCGTGGGCTGGATGTGAGCCAGACGGAATGGGAGAAAGAGCGTGGCGCCATTGAACAGGAAGTGGCGCGGGATTTGTCCAATCCACAATACCTGATGTTCAAGCAGTTGCAGGCGGTCATATTCAAGGGCACGCCCTATGCGCACGACGCGCTCGGCACGCGCCCGTCCTTCAACAAGACCAGTGCGAAGATGATCAAGGGATTTTATGACGCCTGGTACGCGCCCAACAACGCGATTTTCGTCATCGTGGGCGACGTGCAACCCAGGGAAACCCTGGCGCGGGTGAAAAAACTATTTGGTGACATCCCGACCAAGAAACTGCCGGCGCGTCCCGTGATCAAGTTTGAACCTGTGCAGCCGCAAACCCTTCAGTTGCCGACAGATACGCCGTACGGCCTGTCGGTGATTACTTTCCGTCTGCCGGGCTATCACAGTTCCGACTATGCCGCCGGTGAGATCCTCAGCGATGTGCTTGCTAGCCAGCGCGGTAATCTTTACGCGCTGGTGCCGGAAGGCAAAGCCCTGTATGCCGGTTTTGTGGGTTTCGCGATGCCTGCCGCCGGGCTGGGTCTGGCAGTCGGCGTGTTCCCGCGAGGCGGGGATTCCGCGGCGCTGACCGCGGAAATCCGCACGGTGTTGACGCAGACTTTGAAGAACGGAGTGCAGGCGGACCTCGTGACCGCGGCCAAGCGCCAGGAAATCGCGCAACTGGAATTCCAGAAGAATTCCGTGGACGGTCTGGCGAATGCCTGGTCGAACGCACTCGCACAGCAGGGGCTGGAATCTCCCGATGACATGATCGCGGCCTTCAACAAGGTGGCTGTCGCCGACGTGGACCGGGTGGCGCGGGAATACCTCAACCAGGACCACGCGTTCACGGCTATCCTGACACCGGAATCTTCCGGCAAGCCGGTTTCGAGTAAAGGCTACGGCGGCGCTGAATCTTTCTCCGCCGCGCCGGGAAAAGCCGTGCCGCTGCCAAAATGGGCCGCTACCGCGCTCGCGCGTCTCAATATGCCCAGGTCCATGGTGAATCCGGTGGTGAGCACGCTGCCCAATGGCATCAAACTCATCGTGCAACCGGTGAACGTAAGCAATACGGTCAGCGTGTACGGCCGCATCAAGAACCAGCCGGACCTGCAACAGCCTGCCGGCCAGGACGGCGTTAATCAGGTGCTGGACGGTCTGTTCAGCTACGGCACTACGGACCTGGACCGCATCGCGTTCCAGAAGGCGCTGGACGATATCGCCGCGCAGGAATCCGCGGGCACGAATTTCTCCGTGCAAGTGCCGGTGGCACATTTCAAACGCGCGGTGCAGCTGCTGGCGGATAACGAATTGCATCCGGCGCTGCCGACGCAGGCATTCAAAGTGGTGCAGATGCAAACCGCGCGTCTCGTGGCGGGGCAATTGCAAAGTCCTGAGTACCTGTTCCGGCGCATAGGCATCAAGGCGCTGGTGCCAGCCGGTGATCCCACCCTGCGTGAAGCCACGCCGCAAAGCGTCTTGGGCCTGAAGCTCGTGGATGTGCAGGACTATCATCAGAAAGCATTCCGCCCGGACCTGACCAGCATCGTGGTAATCGGCAAGATCACGCCGACCGAGGCCAAAACAGTCATCGAGAAATACTTTGGCGACTGGAAGGCAGAGGGACCCAAGCCGGTGACAGACTTGGCGTCCATCCCGCTCAACAAGCCGTCTGCGGCGGTGGTGCCGGACAAAACCAGCGTGCAGGATACGGTCGCGCTGATGCAGACCCTGGGCGTGAACCTGTCCAGCCCGGATCGTTATGCTTTGCAACTGGGCAACCAGGTGTTGAGTGCCGGTTTCTATGCCTCGCGTCTGTACAGGGATCTGCGCGAGAAGACTGGTCTTGTATATAACGTCAGCTCACGCTTCGCCCTCACGCCCACACGCGGCACCTTCATGGTGGAATATGGCAGTGATCCAGACAAGGTCAAGCAGGCCCGGGCGCTGGTCGTACGCGACCTGACCGACATGCAGAAGATTCCGGTGACGCGGGTGGAACTGCGGCGCGCCAAAGCGCTGCTGCTGCGAGGTATCCCGTTGAAGCAGTCCAGTGTGGACAGCATCGCCAATGGCCTGTTGACGTATTCCACCGATGGCTTGCCCCTGGACGAGCCCATAGTGGCGGCGCATCACTATATGCAGCTCACCGCGCCCGAGGTGCAGGCGGCGTACAAACAGTGGATTCGTCCAGCCGACATGGTGGAGATAGTCAAAGGACCGAATCCGCAATAAGAGTGAGGTGTGAGGAGTGAGGTGGACAGGCCGGCAATCGCCGGCCTTTTTAATGTCGCTATCGGGCATGTCATGCCATGAAGTTTTTACAAGAAGTGTAGGGCATCTCGAAAGATCAGAGGTTTTGGTTTCTGGCTAGGCAAAAATGACCGAGAAACCGGAGTGTATATGCCAATACATGAGGGCTCGCCGGACACGGCGAGCGGGCGGACAGGATGGCCGCCCTGGGCCACAAGCGAAGCAGGATAGCGAAGCGTAGTGGTCGAGGTCATTTTTAACAACGCTAGAAGGCAAAAGATAAATTTTTAGAGGCGCCCTGTATGCAAATCCGTTGACTCTGTAATGGTCGAGGATTAGGATTCGCGCCGACTCGGTAATCGGAGGAGCCCTGATGGGCAGTTGCAGTAGTTGCTGTAATCGGAAAACCCGCCTGACGGGTACGCCTCCCTCGCCTGATTCCTGCTTTTCCGCGTGGGTTACTGTGCTGCCAGGCACTCAAGGACATCCACGCGGCCATGCCAGAACAAGAAGCTCTCTCAAAAACCGCTGCGACTGGCTCGACGTCTTCATCGTTGCGCCATACCCGCGGCACATTTGAGACTGCTCACACGTTCAGAAAGCCATCGCTTTCCCGCACAACCGCTGGTGTTATGAATTCGCGTATCGGCTGACCGGAATCAGCCCGTGCCGATGCGCTGCGACTCAATCAGGCCAAGTTCGTGGAACGCAAAGTAACAAACTATTTATTGCGCGCAGGCAGTCTGGGACGCGGCGCCCGCTCCACTAGCGAGCGCCATGGCCGCGTGGCCGCGCGCCTGCTGGAAGCGAGCCGCATGGGCGCAGAAGACGCTCTGGACCAGTTCGGCACCAGCATTCAGGGTTTGCTGGATTCCGAAGCCGAGACACGCCTCGACGAACATGGACCCAACAACGTAGCCCGCGAAGAAAAGAAGGGCGTACTGCGCCAATTATTCGAGCGCATCTTCTTCAATCCCCTCAATCTCTTATTGATTGCCCTCGCGGTGATCTCATTCGTTACGAATAATCTCGATGGCGGCATCATAATTTCCTCCATGGTCGTGCTTTCCGTTGCACTGACCTGGATTCAGGAGGCACGTTCCAATACGGCGGCCGAGAAACTCCGGGCCATGGTCACCA
>JBOIAY010000127.1:0-3408 GCA_050739255.1 Gammaproteobacteria bacterium | reverse complement strand
CGTACACCCGCAGCAACTCCGCCGACTTGTTGCCAAGCATGAATTCCAGCGCCCGGTATTGCACCGACTGGAAACCCGAGGCGGTGCCAAGCACGTTGCGGAATTCGGCATATTCGCTGGGAGTGAGGGTTTCCAGCACCGCCCACTGGTTGAAAAGCTGCATCTGAATCTGTTTCACACGCGAGAGAATCTTGAAGCAGGGTTCGAGTTTGTCGGCCTGCACATGGCCGATGGCCGTATCGAGTTCGTGCAGCAACAGCTTGATCCATAATTCCGAGGTCTGGTGCTGGATGATGAACAGCATCTCGTCGTGGTGCGGCGGACGGCTCAGGGGTTTCTGGGCGGTGAGCACCTGGTCGAGGCACAGATAACCTGAATAGGTCATCCGGTTGCGCAGGTCCGTGTGTATGCCCTGCTCCAGCTCGCGTTTGTTGGCGGTCATGGCCGAGATCCCGAGATGAGATATGTACCGGCCATTCTAGCCGATAGGGTCTGCGTGCCGGATCAAGGCGTCCGGCCCACAGCCTAATGTATAATTGCGGCCCCGCTACGCGGGTTTCCGCAGATTTCCAGCCTTACGGCCCTCTCCCCCGCTTCGAGGAGGACGCATTTTGAAGTCCGTCGCCAGCTTCGAGATCAAGTACAGTCACTACCTGGACCCCGAAGGCAAGCTCACCCAGAAGAAATTACCCAAATTCGCCGAGAATCGCGACGAACTTCTGAAGATGTATCGCATGATGTCCTTTGTGCGGGTGTTCGATACCAAGGCCATCGCCCTGCAGCGCACCGGGCAGCTCGGCACCTATGCTTCCTGTCTCGGTCACGAAGCCACCCACGTGGGTATCGGCGCCGCCATGAAACCCGAAGATGCATTCTTCCCCATGTACCGCGAATACGGAGCGCAATTCTGGCGTGGCGTGAAGCCGCATGAAGTACTGTTGTTCTGGGGCGGCGATGAGCGTGGCAATGATTTCTCCGGACCCAAGCACGATTTCGCCTGGGCCGTACCCATCGCCACGCAATTCCATCACGCCGCCGGAGCGGCACTGGCCTTTAAGCTCCGTAAGGAAAAACGTGCGGCGGTTTCGGTCATCGGTGACGGCGGCACCTCGCAAGGCGATTTCTATGAATCCCTCAACGCCGCAGGTGCGTACATGCTGCCAGCAGTATTCGTGGTGACCAACAATAAATGGGCCATCTCGGTGCCGCTCGCGGCGCAGACCGCTTGCGAAACGCTGGCGCAGAAAGCTATTGCCGGCGGCTTCGAAGGTATCCAGGTGGACGGCAATGACATCATCGCGGTACGCGACATCATGGAATACGCGCTGGAGAAGGCGCGTTCCGGCAAGGGACCGACGCTCGTCGAGGCGCTCACGTACCGCATCAGCGACCACACCACCGCCGACGACGCCACCCGTTATCGTGACAAGGACGAAGTCGAAGATGCCAAGAAAAAGGAACCGTTGATTCGAATCCGCAAATACCTGATGGACATTGGCGCCTGGGATCAGAAAAAAGAAGATAAGCTGCTGGCAGAATGTGCCACACAGGTGGATGCGGAAGTGCAAATCTATAAGGATAGCGGCAAGCCGCCCATCGCAAGCATGTTCGACCACATGTTCGGTAATCTGCCGGAAAATCTGGTGGCCCAGCGGGAAGCGGTTCTCGCGGAGGGTAACCAGCATGGCTAAGCTCGCGATGGTCGAAGCCATCACCCAGGCGATGGCCTATGAACTGGAACACGATCCAAACGTGGTGGTGCTGGGAGAGGACGTGGGTGTGAACGGCGGTGTGTTCCGCGCCACCAACGGCCTGCAAAAGCGCTTCGGTAAAGAGCGTGTCATGGACACGCCGCTAGCGGAAGCCCTGATCGCCGGCATGTCCATCGGCATGGCCGCGATGGGCATGAAGCCGGTGGCGGAAATCCAGTTCTCCGGCTTCATCTACCCCGCCGTGGATCAGATGATCAATCACGCGGGCCGCTTGCGCACCCGCACCCGCGGCCGGCTGCACGTGCCCATGGTGTTGCGCGCGCCGTCAGGCGGCGGCATCCACGCGCCGGAACATCATTCCGAAAGCAACGAAGCACTATTCGCGCACATGCCCGGCATCCGCACCGTGATGCCGTCGTCACCGTCGCGAGCTTACGGCTTGCTGCTGGCCGCCATCCGTGATCCTGATCCGGTGGTGTTCCTGGAACCCACACGCCTGTACCGCATGAACAAACAGGACGTGGAAGACAATGGTGAAGCGCTGCCGCTCGACACTTGCTTCGTGCTGCGGGAAGGTGAGGACGTGACGCTGGTATCCTGGGGCGCCATGATTCACGAAACCCTGCAAGCGGCGGCGAAACTGGCCGAAGAAGGCGTGGGCTGTGAGGTAATTGACCTTGCGACCATCAGCCCGATTGATTTCGAAACGATTCTTGAATCGGTGGAGAAAACCGGGCGTCTCGTCATCATCCACGAAGCGCCCAGAAATTGCGGTGTGGGCGCCGAAGTCGCCGCCACCGTGGCCGAGAAAGGCATCTATTCACTCAAAGCACCCATTGAGCGCGTCACCGGCTACGACATCCCCATGCCGCTGTTCAAGCTGGAGCATGATTACATGCCCAGTGTGGAGCGCGTCATCAAGGGCATACGCAAGGTTTTGGAGGCATAAAACTGCGCGCTGTGGCGCCTCCCTGTCCCCTCTCCCTTGGCGGGAGAGGGAAGGGTGAGAAGGATAAATCCTTCCGAATGAAATCAGTAATGATGAGGATTGCCAAATGAAAACCTTCAATCTTCCGGATTTGGGCGAAGGCCTGCAGGAAGCCGAGATCGTCAACTGGCTCGTAAAGGAAGGCGATATCGTCAAGGTCGACCAGCCCATTGTGTCGGTGGAAACCGCAAAAGCGGTTGTAGATGTGCCTTCGCCCTGGGCCGGTAAAATCGCGAAACTGCACGGCAAGGCCGGCGATATCATTCCGACCCACGCAGCACTGGTGGAGTTCGATATTGATGGCGGTACGAACGCCACCGCGCCCGCCAAACCGGTAGTGGCAAAAACTGCTGAAAACAAGCGCGAACCCATCGCTGAAGACAGCGGCACCGTGGTCGGCAACATGCCCACGAGCAATGAGGTCATGGCCGAGACCGCGATCATCCGCAAGAAACAGAAAAAAACTCCAGTGCAAGTGAAGGCGCTGCCTTCGGTGCGCATCCTTGCGAAGCAACTGGGCGTGGAGCTGTCGGACTGTGACGCCAGCGGCAAGAATGATACGGTGACCGCCGAAGACGTGCGCCGTGCATCGGGTGGTGCGGCGCGCACTGCGCTCACGCCGGTCCCCGCGGCGCGATGGGATCTGCCGCCGCCACGTCCCGACATCAAATCCGGCGTGGCGGAACCGCTGCGCGGACCGCGCCGCGC
>JBOIAY010000126.1:0-12576 GCA_050739255.1 Gammaproteobacteria bacterium | reverse complement strand
GCCTATTACCATCCGGACCGTTACATGGGTACGCTCATGTGCCATTACCGCCAACGCGCCTATGACGATCCTTTTTTATATCCCGGCCTGCAGGACATGACCGCGCATGTGGATTTCACCGCCGTGGCGCAAGCCGGCACCGCAGCCGGTTTTGAGTTCACCGGGTACACCACCCAGGCGTATTTCCTGCTGGCTCTGGGACTGGCCGAACACGCCACGGATTGGCGCCGCGCGCGCGAGGTGAAACTACTGAGCTTGCCCGAGGAAATGGGTGAACGTTTCAAGGCCATTGGCCTGTCGAGAGGATTGGCGACACCCATGCGCGGCTTCGCACTGCGGGATCTGAGTCCGAGTCTGTAACAATACCCTTCGCTCGCCGGGTCTATCGGGTCTATTATAATGGTGACGTTCGACGAGATTCTATGGTTCACGTCAAGCTCGAGGCGAGAAGCCCGCGATAGCCCCCGCGTCCGGAGCACCGCGTCTGCGAGTGTGCAGGACGCGCCGGGGCGTAGAGTCAGTGTGGAGGAAAGCGTGTGCAGTAACGGTTTCCGAACGCAGGACAATCGCGGCAAAAGGAATAGCCGTCGCGAGAACGAGGGGACGGGACGCCGGGACCGTACCGTCCTTACCGAGTCCCGCGACGCTCCCGGGTCTCGCAGAACGTTGCGAATTCGACGAGGCGGGTTGAGGCAGAATCACCCGGCAAACTGTTGTGGATGTTTCCGCCAGCCAGCGTGAATTGATCATCAGCCTGATTTGGCTGCTGCTTGTCCTTATTGGAAGCGTACGGATTTGGACTTCCAATTTCGGCAAACGCGGGAAACCGGGTCGCCTACTGGCGCTTGTGGAGGGGCTGGTGGCACTGTTCTCCGCATGGATGTGGTGGAGCAATCGGCACGCCGGCATCGCCGCATACCTGTATCTAGCAAGCACGCTGCTGTTGATTATCGTGTCCGTGCACATATGGGTTACCGCGCCGGACAAAAGTCTTCGCATCAAGCGGGACTTGAGCACAATTCCCGAGCCACTACGATCGAGATTGCAGACACTCGGCACCGTACATGTAACCGGATGGAAGATAGCGCTTTTCATCAGTCTGCTGGCTGGACTTTCCTGTTTCCTCTATTTGAATTTTGCCAATGCACACCAGAAAATACCTCCGCCCCTGGCTTATGCCGCCTGGGGCATCTGGTTACTGAGTCTGGGACTGTGGCTCGGAATCACGCTGCACATCGCGAGGCACCTGGAGCTGACTGAACAAAGTTGGCCCCTGGTGTTGAGCAGCTCCGCTCTCGGAATTGCGCGCTGGCTAGCCGGTTTGGGCAGCAAACAAGGGATGCTTGCGTTTTTGGGCGCCAATGACCCCGATCTGGAAACGCATGTCCGGCAGGCACGTACCGCACAGCGCGAGGCTTGCTACGGGGTGGGGATAGCCTGTGTCTGGATCGCGCTCTGCGGTGCACTGATGGGCGTTTATCACGCTCGTATCTTTGTGTTCGCTCCGCTGTTCATCATGATGTTCATCCCGATATTTTTGGCTAGGGCGGCAGAATTCCGCGGAATCTTGCCGTAAGTCTGCTGCACGCCGGATGTTCCTGCCGCGAGCAATCCCAAGCAGCCCCGTTGAGCCCAGATATTTATCAAGCTTGCTCCGGCACAATGCTTGACAAATACGCTGTAATTACCGGCTGAGTCCTTCATTTGCGCCACCGGTTGACGATACGTGCAGTGAAACTGTTGGCACCGAGGGGAAGAACGGGCGAACGTTTCAAGGCGATCAGTTTGTCGCAGGGCCTCACCATACCCTTGCGGTGTTTTGGATTGCGCGACCTGAGTCGTACCTTGTAAATCTGTACGCCCGTAAACTCGCACACCTATCAACCGTTACAATAGCTGTGCTGTGCACCGATAAAACGACAGTCAGACTGACGGCTTGGGGTACTTGGGGAACACAATGCAAACAAGTATGGCGGTTGGGCGGATTCTGGGACTGATCATGGCAATCGGCATAATTCCGCTTGCGGCTGCGGCAGCCGCACCGGACAACTCGCAGAATGCGGATACCGACAGTAGCAATCCGACGCTGACGCTGAACACCTCCCTGTCAATAGACGCACTCGACAACCGGGATTATCAATTCGGCGGACGCGTGGCGGTGTCGGATTCCACGTCCTACAATTTTCTGTACGAATACACCAACTCGCCCAGCGGCGCGACCAACCTGCTCACGCATACCTACAGCGTGGGCGTGGATCAGGCCATCACCTCATCCACCGGCTTTGGCCTCACGTATGAGCGTTGGGGCAAACCGGGGTATATAAACAGCGACAGTCTCGATGGTTCGCTGTATTGGCAAAACAAGGTATGGCAGGTGACGGCGCTGCCGGGGCTGCGATACGTTGCGCTGGATGCTCGCAGCGGCATGGTGAGCGGCATTCCGCCGGCCGCAAGCATCACTCTCAGTGATTATCCCTTGGGGCTGCGCCTGGATTTCACTGGTCTCAAGGATTGGTTGTTCGAGGTTTCCACCACGCGTCACGATTACAATCGCGACCCGGACATCCTGAACCAATTCACTTCGCTACCCTTTTTCAACGGTTCGATCATCACCCGCTCCCAGGGCTTTTTGAGCCATTCCAGCACCGCGCGCATAGAACGGGATTTCGATGCCATTTCATTGGCCTACGATTACGAGATTGACCGCTCGGCCCTCGACGGTACGTATTCCTATACCTCCGACATTGACTTCACTACACCGATTTCAGACAGCTTTGACATGGAGATCACCAGCGGTGTGACGCGCTCCGCTCAAGCAGCCCAGAATGGCTTCATCACACTCAACTTCACTTACTATCATTGAGCCGCACCTGCTTCCGGCTCAATGCTGTGCGGATGGCTTCGAGCCGCGCCGCCTGCAGTTGCCTGCCGATTTCCGCACCGGATTCCGCCGCTGGTATTTTTGCAGCACCGGCAGCAGCCAATGCTTGGCGCAAATATTCCGCCTGTGGATACGGCACGTCCTCAAGATTTTTGCGCCCGCGGGCATCGGCTTCGCAGGCCAGAAGAAATTGCGCAAAGCGTTCCGGTCGCCGGAAGGCGTCGGTATTCTTAAGCAGTTTCAGCACGGTTTCCGCGCGCAACTCTCGGACACGGTGCACCAGACCGTGATACTGCGCGACCAGCATCGCGAGCTCGCGGTAATCCCTGGGCACACGCAGCCGTTCACACAACGCTTCCACGAGTTTCACGCTGCGTTCTTCATGGCCGTAATGATGTGGCAGGACATCGGCGGGCGTGTTGCCCTTGCCCAGATCATGCACAAGGGCCGCGAAGCGCACCGCCGTGTCATCGCTCAGTCGCGCCGCCTGGTCTAGGACCATCAGCACGTGCACGCCGGTATCAATTTCCGGATGATGCTTTTCCGGTTGTGGCACGCCGAACAAGCAGTCAACTTCCGGAAACACGCGTGCCAGTGCGCTGCATTCGCGCAACACGCTGAAGAACACCGATGGCTTTTCCGTGGCCAGTGCCTTCTCGGTTTCCTGCCACACGCGCTCCGCCACCAGTGCATCTACTTCACCGCTTGTCGCCATCTCATGCATGAGCGCGAGCGTTTCCGGCGCGAGCTTGAAACCCAAGGCCGAGAAGCGCGCGGCGAAACGCGCCACGCGCAACAGTCGCACCGGATCTTCCGGGAACGCAGGTGACACATGCCGCAGCAGGCGCGCGTCCAGATCGCGCCTGCCGCCATAGGGGTCAATCAACTTGCCGCGCGTGTCCTGCGCCATGGCGTTGATGGTCAGGTCGCGGCGCCGCAGGTCGTCTTCGAGCGTAACGTCCGGCGCGCTGTGAAACTCGAAGCCGTGGTAACCGGGGCCGGTTTTGCGTTCGGTACGCGCCAGGGCGTATTCCTCGTGACTCTCGGGATGCAGGAATACCGGAAAGTCCTTGCCCACAGGCTTGAAGCCGCGTGCGCTCATATCGGCCGGCGTCGCGCCCACCACCACCCAATCGCGCTCTTTCACCGGCAGGCCCAGGAGTTCATCGCGGACCGCGCCGCCCACCAGATAGGTTTGCATGGCGACCATAGTATCAGGGAGGCCATTTGCTATGCTGGCCGGTGATGCGGACCCCGCTGCGAATCCTTTGTGTCCTGTTTGTCGCGCTGCTGAGCGCATGCAGCACACTCGGGTATTACGGTCAGGCGATCCACGGCGAGCTGGGCTTGCTGTCCGAGCGTCGGCCCATCAGCCAACTCATCGCCGATCCCAAGACGCCTGCACTGCTTCGGAAAAAACTGGAGCTGGCGGAACAGATTCGCCGCTTTGCCAGCCAGAAACTTAGTCTTCCCCAAAACGGCAGTTACACAACTTACGTGGCGCTGGATCGTCCTTATGTGAGCTGGAACGTGTTCGCCACCAAACCATTTTCACTGAAGCCGATTACCTGGTGTTTCCTGTTTGCCGGCTGCGTGCCCTACCGTGGCTATTTCCACGAGCAATCTGCCCAGTCCTTCGCCGACAGCGTGCGCAAGCAAGGTGATGACGTCTATGTTTCCGGCGTGCCGGCGTTTTCCACGCTCGGCTGGTTTGACGATCCGTTATTGTCCAGCATGCTCGGCTGGAATGATGCCGCGCTCGCCAACTACATCTTTCACGAACTCGCACATCAGGAGCTGTACGTAAAGGGCGACGCGGATTTCAACGAGTCCTGGGCAGTGACCGTGGCGGATGTCGGCGTGCGCCGCTGGTTGCAAGCCAGCGGGCGCGAAGCGGAACTCGCCGGCTATGAGTCCCGGCAGCGTCACTGGCACATGATCTTACTGCTGGTGAACACAGCGCGTGGTCAACTGACGCAGTTATACGCCTCCGGCTTGCCGGCCGAGACGATGCTGGCGCGCAAGCAGGAAATCTTCGACGGCCTGCGCAAGAGCTATGCGGTGCTGCGGCCGCAACTGGACGGTGATACCGGCTACGACAGTTTTTTCAAGGGCCCGCTCAACAATGCGAGACTTTTGGTCATCAGCACCTATACCCGCTGGGTGCCGGCGTTTCGCGCACTGCTCATGGAAAATAACGGCGACCTGCCAGCGTTCTATCAGGCCGTGAAACGGCTGGCGCATTTGCCGCAGGATCAGCGCGACGCAGAGCTGGAAAAATTGATGGTCAAAAGCGCAGAGGAAAGGCCGGGATATCAAAGAGACTTGTCTGATGGCCGCCGTGCACCCCCGGATCAAGTCCGGGGCAGGCTCTGAGCGTAGCGCCGAAGGCGCGAAGTCGAGGGGCATCGAGTTCTGGAATTCTCAGTGTTTCGACTTCGCGGAGCTACGCTCAACACGAACGGCCCGGAATTTTGAGACAGGTTTTACAGACCCATGCTGCGCATGCGGCGTAACTTGTCGAACTCAGCCTGCATGGTTGATCTGCCGAGATACGCGTGTACCACGGCTTCCAACGCCACGGGCTCGATACCGAAGCCCGCGAAACCATTTTCCTTGCACACGCTGTCCAGCTTGAGTGAGCGGTAATTGTCCAGCGAAAAAGGTTTGCCCGGGACCCATTCCAGGATTGCCGCCTGCAGCCAGGAAAGCGGGCGCGGCAGGCCGATGATAAGGCGATGCAGTCCCTGGAGACGGGCGGTGTAGCGCACCAATTCGCGTAAGGTGTAAATCTTTGGACCGCACAGGCTGTAGCGTTTGCCGAAGCTGGCACGTTCCTCCAGGCTCCGGGAAAACGCTTCCGCCACGTCGCCCGCGTAAACGGGCGCAAACTTTGCTTTCGGACAGGCCAGCGGGAAGAAGCCCGGCGCCATACGCAGCAGCTTCGCGAAACGGTTGATGAAGCTGTCGCTGGGACCGAAGATTACGCTCGGTTCAAACACCGTCACGTGTAACGGGTTTTCTGCCTTGAGCACCAGCGCCGCAGCTTCGGCCTTGCTGCGCAGATAATGACTCGGGGCGTTTTCAGCGGCGTTGAGTGCGCTCATGTGCAGAAGACGCGATACGCCGGCGTGTCCACAGGCTTGTAGAACCGTGTGCGTGAGTTCCACGTGCGCGCGACGGAAGCCCCTGCCACGGTGACCGTGCTCGTTGAGGATGCCCACCAGATTTACCACCGCGTCGCAGCCGGCAAACTCGCGTTTGAGCGTGTCCGAATCGTGTACGTCCGCGTCCACCAGCGTCACGGTGGGCAGCACCACCAGATCGTAATGGCGCGTGCGCGAACGCGTCAGGATTTTGACGTTGAAGTTTCTTTTGGTGAGATGCGCGGCCAGATGCCGACCGACGAAGCCGGTGCCGCCCAATACGCAGATCGTGGGTCTCGGCATGACGCAAGCCTTTTTGTGATTTACCGGGTACCAATACTCCGGCGCGTGCCGGTCACCGGTCAAGAGTCAATGCGTGTCGTTTGCTGTCAGGGCCGTGCCGGCGGGAATGGTACCCAGGCGCGCACTCAGACGCTCGGTGGTGCCGTGCAGCCGCCAGTCGAAGATGACCGCGCTGCCCAGAACACGGCGCACATAGCTGCGGGTTTCCCAGAACGGGATGGTGTCCACCCACACGTCCGCGGGCAGGCTGTCGGTCTGGGGCAGCCAGGAATCCACGCGCCTTGGCCCGGCGTTGTAGGCGGCGGTGGCCAGTGGTTGGCTGCCGTCAAAGCGCTTGAGCATGTCACTGAGATAGGCGCTGCCGAGCGTCAGGTTGGTGTCAGGATCCCGGATCGTGTCGCCGTCTTCCAGCACCAAGCCGAGATTCGCCGCCACGTGCCGGCCGGTGGCGGGCATGAGCTGCATGAGTCCCACGGCGCCGGCGGACGACACGGCGCCGGGGCGGAACACGCTTTCCGAGCGGATCAGCCCGTACAACCAAGGCAGGTTCAGGTTGAGCGTATGCGCGCGCGGCGCGAGCGTCGCTTCGAAAGCGAGCGGGTAGCTCACGGTCAGATCACCCCAGCAGCCAGCATTGGCGAGTGTCTGGATGGCGCGCCCGTACCAGCCCCATGCCTGTGCCATCAATGCGGTCTGACAGCGCGCCGGTTTTGACAGCGATGTGCTCGCCGCCAGCCATTCGGCGTTGGCATAGGTATAGAGATCCGCGTAAAACAATTCGCGCGCGCGCACGAAACCGGGCCGCTCGCCCAATTGCGTAATCACATCCGGCGCCGGCTGGCTGGGTTCCTGGGTAATGACGTAGCTCAGATTCAATCGGTCGGCGGCCAGGAAACCGTAATAGTCCATGCCGTCGGCGAGCGACCGGAAAATAACCATGGCTTTTTTGGTGTGGCCGGTGGCGGCCAGCGCGCGCGCCTGCCAGTAACGCCATTCCGGTTTCGCGGTTTTCGGGCCGAGCGACGGGAGGATATTGAGCACGGTATTCCATTTGCCGTTGCGCAGCGCGGTGCGGATGCGCCACTCCGTGACCCGCGGATCATCGGAGCGTTTCACCTGTGCCAATAATGCCGCGGCATCGGGCAGATAGTCCCAGGCGGATTCCAGCGCCAGGCGGACTGCCATATCCTGCGTGTCGTCCTGGCCGAAGTGATAGCGGTGCGACAACACGGTCCAAAGATGACGCGCGCGCGCCGGATCGGTGCGCGCTACCAGTTGCACGCCGTTGATCAACAGTGTTTGGTACTTCGGCTCTTCCGGCACCTGGATGTTGTCGAGCATCTGCGCCGGGTCCGCCGCCATGTTGAGCCAGATGCGCGCCCAGGAACGGTCCACGGCGTCGAGTTCGGGCAGCAACTGCCTTGCCAGTGTGTAGTGCCGTGCCTGCAAGGCCCCTTGTATGCGTTGCA
Organism: Gammaproteobacteria bacterium; assembly: GCA_050739255.1. Taxonomy (GTDB): domain Bacteria; phylum Pseudomonadota; class Gammaproteobacteria; order Natronospirales; family REEB76; genus REEB76. Next base: position 4,777 of record JBOIAY010000126.1, on the reverse strand, counting down.
CCACCATGTCATTGGTAATGCGACGATGCGCCTTCAGGTATTGGAAGGCCGGATCACATGTTGCCGGTTGTGAATGAGGGACCAGCCACAAGTGTTGCGCGGTGACGATCCAGGCGTCGCGATCCTGCACGTCGTCGCTCACCAGGTGCGCGCTCACCGCCGCGCAGCGCAATGCCGGCGCAGTGTCGTTCTGGTAATACGCCAGGAAATCGCTCCATTTTCCCTGTTTGGCCAGTTCCAGCAGCCACGCCTGACGGAGCGCGTCGGCGACCGGCAGTTGCGCCTGTTCCTTGAGGAAGGATTCCACCGCACCCGCCGGTTGTTGCGCCAGCGTGCTGTCGAGATAGGCGTAGCGCAAGTAGGGATACAGCGGATAATCCGCCAGCTCATCAAGATAGGGCGTGAGCGCGGCAAGATCACCCTTTTGTGCCGCCGCCCAGGCCAGCTTGAATTCGGCGCGTTCGGCCGCCAGATCCGCCGCGAACGCGGATGGAATCATGCAGACCAGCAGGGAAAAGGCAAGCAAGCCGGACATCCAGGTCATGGACATACCTTAACGCGAAGTTGAAATAAAAGGTACGGGCACCTCAAAAATATTGACTCTCTGTTTTCCGAGGCTGCTAAAACTGACTCAACCACTCTCTGCGCTTCGCTATCCCGCTTTGCTTGTGGTCCGGATACGCGCCCTATATACATTCCGCATGCGGCCTGATTGGGTATACTTGGCCTTATGAAACGTTTAATTATTCCACAGCGGGCGCGCGCAATCGCCCGCTATTCACGCAGCCGCTTTTTCCCCGGCCTCTACCGCAAGCCCGGCACGCCTCCCGGGACGCTGGAGCGTGCACCGATTGCGGATGAGCCCCTCAGACCGCCGGCGCGATTAAGCCTCATCCGCTACGATGCGACCGAGTTCGATGAGCGTCCCGACGTTGCGGTGGAAGATTGCGTTTCACCGGGGGATGTTGCCGGGATAACCTGGTTGCACGTACAGGGCGCACCGACGCCGGAACTGCTGGAACGGCTTGGACAGATCTACGGCCTGCATCCGCTCGCGCTGGAAGACGTGCTCAACCAGGGCCAGCGTACCAAGTTCGAGGTTTACGAAGACCAGTACTTCGTGGTGTTGAACTCTCCGCGGCACGAAAACAACAATGAACTCGCAGTGGAACAGGTCAATTATTTTCTGGGCAAGGGTTACGTCATCACGCTCGATGAAAGTCCGAACGATCGGTTCGAGCCTATCCGCCAGCGCTTGCGCAACAAACGCACAGTGCGTGAGCGTGGCGCGGACTATCTTTTCTATTCCCTGCTCGATCTGATTGTGGATGAGGGCTTTCCGGTGCTGGATGCACTGGGCGAACGCCTCGAGCAGGTGGAAACCGACGTGTTGGATAATCCGACCCAGGAGTTGCGCAACCAGATCCACTACATCAAGCGTGAATTGATCCTGCTGCGTCGCGCCTGGTGGCCGCAACGCGAAGTAATAAACAACCTGATCCGCAACGATGACGAGGAATTTCTCTCGGAAACCACTCGGCTGTACATGCGTGATTGTTATGATCACAGCATACGGATGATAGATTTCGTCGAAACCTACCGCGAGATGGCCTCGAGCCTGCTGGACACCTACCTTTCCAGCGTAAGCCAGCGTATGAACGACGTCATGAAGGCGCTCACCATCATCGCAACCATCTTTCTACCGCTTACCTTTGTGGCTGGCGTGTACGGCATGAACTTCAGTCACCAGGCGAGTCCCTGGACCCTTCACGAACTCACAAGGCGCTACCGCTATTTCTACGCGCTCGGCGTGATGGCGCTGATCGTCATCATCATGGTGATCTATTTCAAGCGCAAACGCTGGTTGTAGCCTCGTATCGGGAATTTACAGCCTGCCAGATGAATGTTTGCTGGCATTGACCGTATCCGCTAGCCTTACGGCAGGAACAACCGCTGACAAACGGAGTTATCCACATGCCGAAACTCGATCACATTCTTTCCAGGTTCGATTATGCGTCGCTCGCGCAAAATACGCTCAGAATCGCGTTTATCCTGCTCGTCGCGTTCGTTGTGTGGCTGCTCATCCGTTTTGTGATTGGGCGCGTCGAAGCACGCATCGTTAAACATTCGGAAGAGAAAGGTGACAGCGCGGGCGAGGCGAAACGGCGTGCCAAGACGCTCACGTCGCTTATCCATCGGCTGCTCTTCATTCTCTACTGGCTCGCGGTCGTGCTCACACTGCTCTCGCAACTCGGCATCAATATCGGCGCACTGCTCGCCGGGGCGGGTGTCGCCGGTTTGGCGCTGAGCTTCGGCGCGCAATCGCTGGTCAAGGATGTGATCAGCGGTTTTTTCATGGTGATGGAAAACCAGATTCGGGTTGGTGATGTCGCCATCATAGACGGTACAAGTGGCAAGGTAGAGGCGATTTCCTTTCGCACCACGCTGTTGCGTGATCTCGACGGGGCGGTGCATGTATTTCGCAACGGCGAGATTAACAATCTCGCCAACCTGACCCGTGACTGGAGCGGCTATAATTTCGAGATCGGTGTGGCCTACAAGGAGGATACCGACAAGGTGATCGAAGTTATCCAGCGTGTGGGCCGGGAAATGAAAAGCGATCCGGAACTCGGCCAGAACATGATCGAGGATATGGAGATCTTCGGCGTCAACCAGCTCGCTGACTCCGCGGTAATCATCAAGGGCAGGCTCAAGACCCAGCCGAGCACCCAGTGGTCTACCGGCCGGGCTTTTCTCGCGCGCGTCAAGAAAGCCTTTGATGCCGAGGGTATCGAGATCCCGTTCCCGCACCGCACGCTGTATTTCGGCGAAGCCAGCCCGCCGTTCAAGATCAGCCGGATCGGCGACAACGGCTGAGAAAAGCGACAAGGAGCACGCCAGGCAGACCAACATGAAATCACGCGCTGCTGCCGACATTGACATTATTTTCGTGCGCGTTCGTGGTGGACGCGAAAGAAGGAACCATGATTTTCACCAGCACTAATCCCGCCAGCGGCGAGAAACTTCAGGAGTATCCAGCTTGGGACGCGGCGCGTCTCGAAAAAGCGCTGGCGCTCACCGCTGCCGCAACGCCCGCCTGGAGCGCGCGGCCTTTGGCCGAACGTACCGCGCTGTTGCGCCGTGCCGGCGAGGTGCTGCTGAAACATCGCGACGAATACGCCGCGCTCATGAGCCGCGAGATGGGCAAGCTGATCGGCGAAGCCCGCGGGGAGATCGAGAAATGCGCGCGCTGCTGCGAGTTCTACGCGGAAAATGCCTCTGAATTGCTCGCCGACGAGGTGGCGAAAACCGATGCCGCGAAAAGTTACCTGGCCTACCAGCCGCTCGGTACGGTGCTAGCGATCATGCCGTGGAATTTCCCATTCTGGCAGGCGATCCGCGCCGCGGCGCCAGCCTTGACCGCCGGCAACACCCTGGTGTTGAAACACGCGGACAACGTGCCGGGCTGCGCGCTCGCGCTGGAACAGGTGTTTGGCGAAGCCGGCTATCCGCAAGGCGTGTTCCAGACCCTGATGATCGGCATCCCCATGGTGGATGCCGTGATCCGGAATGCGCGCATCGCGGCGGTGAGCTTGACCGGCAGCGAGCGCGCCGGCCGCGCCGTGGCGCAGGCGGCGGGCGAATCCCTGAAAAAGTGCGTGCTGGAGCTGGGCGGCTCCGACGCATTCGTGGTACTCGAGGGCGCGGACGTGCAGCGCGCCGCGGAAATCGGCGCGAAATCCCGCTACCAGAACGCCGGCCAGAGCTGCATTGCCGCGAAACGGTTTATCGTGATGCACAGCATCGCCGACTCTTTCCTCGAGGAATTTCGCGCCCGCGCCGAAGCACTCAAGCCCGGCGATCCGATGGATGATAAAACTACGCTTGGACCCATGGCGCGGTTCGATTTGCGCGACAGTCTGCACGAACAAGTCGAGGATGGGGTTTCCAAAGGCGCGAAGGTGCTGATTGGCGGCAAATTCCTGGGGGGCAAAGGCGCGTTCTATGCGGCTTCGATCCTCGACGGTGTGAAGCCAGGCATGCGCGCCTGGGAAGAAGAGTTGTTCGGGCCGGTGGCGAGCATCATCCGTGTGCGCGATGAAGCCGAAGCACTGAAAGTCGCCAACGGCAGCCGCTACGGCTTGGGCGGCAGCGTCTGGATCCGCGACAAACAGCGCGGCGAAGCATTCGCTCGCCGCATGCAATCCGGCAGTGCCTTTGTGAACGGCTTGGTGAAAAGCGATCCTCGCGTGCCGTTCGGCGGCATCAAACAATCCGGTTACGGCCGCGAACTGGCGCGCCACGGCATCCATGAATTCGTAAATATCAAGACCGTATGGATCGGGTGAGCAATTACCACGGCGCTGGCAGCAGCATAATAATATAGCAAGTATTGGTTACCGACTTGATGTACCGGTAATTACAAAACTACATGCTGCGAAAATCACAATCATGCCTGTGGGTTGGCGCTTTGTTCATTGTGGCAGTTGTGCCGGCAGACAGCTTGGCTGCGCCCCATCATTTCGTCGCCCCCGGGACCAGCTTCAACCTGAATGTCACCTCCGAATCCGTCAGCGATCTGAGCGGCGGACTTTCCCAAGGCACGGTGTACGACACCCTGGTGGATGCCAGTTTCGGTCTGGGCACCCAGAATCTCGGGCTCTGGGACGGTGGCTGGTTTTGGATGGACCTGCAGCACATCACCAGTGGTGATCCCAGCGGTACTTTGGTGGGGGATTTCCAGGGGGTGAGCAATATCGCGGCACCGTCCGGGAAC
>JBOIAY010000125.1:0-3636 GCA_050739255.1 Gammaproteobacteria bacterium | reverse complement strand
ACATGACACAGAAAATCCGGGTCGGCATCCTGTTTGGCGGTAAATCAGCCGAACACGAGATTTCGTTACTGTCTGCCAAGAACGTCATTGACGCCATTGATAACACGAAATACGAAGCGGTGCTGATTGGTATAGACAAATCCGGTCACTGGCTCATGAACAAGCCATCGGAATTCCTGCTCAACAGCACCAATCCAAAACTGGTTGCGCTCAACAAGGTCAACAGCGAGAGCGTGGCGCTGGTGCCGCAGAGCGGTGGCAAACTCACCAGCCTCAACAGTGGACACACCGAGCAATCGGTGGACGTGGTGTTTCCGATTCTGCACGGACAGTTCGGCGAGGACGGCACCATCCAGGGTTTGCTGAAACTCGCCAATGTGCCCTTCGTGGGCGCCGGTGTCCTGGGTTCCGCCGTGGGCATGGACAAAGATGTGATGAAACGCCTGCTGCGGGATGCGGGCCTGCCCATCTGCAAATTCATCACTTGCACGCATGGCAACACGCCTTCCTTTGCCGCGGTGGAAAAACTGGGCATGCCGGTATTCGTGAAACCGGCCAATCTCGGCTCCTCCGTCGGAATCAGCAAGGCAAAAGACGAAGCGAGTTTCACAAAAGCTGTGGCAAATGCCTTCCGCTATGACACCAAGATTCTTGTTGAGGAAGCTATTCAGGGCCGCGAAATCGAGTGTGCTGTATTGGGAAACGACGATCCCATTGCCTCCATGCCCGGTGAGGTTATTCCCACCCACGAGTTCTACGATTACGATGCGAAGTATGTGGACGAAAACGGCGCGCGCCTTGAAGCGCCGGCCAAGCTTCCACCGGAGACCGTCAAGCGTGTGCAAGCAATGGCAATCCGGACGTTCAAGGCGCTCAATTGCGAAGGCATGGGCCGCGTGGACTTCTTCCTCCAGCCCGACGGTACGCTGCTGGTGAACGAGATCAACACCATCCCCGGTTTCACGAAAATCAGCATGTATCCAAGGCTGTGGAACTTATCAGGCATCTCTTACGCGGAACTCATTGACAGGTTGATCAAACTCGCCTTGGATCGCTTCGAGCGCGAACAAGAACTCAAGAACACACATGACAGTTGATTATCGGGGAAACGGCATGACCAAACTCGTTTTACTTCGTCACGGCCTCAGCCAATGGAACAAGGAAAACCGCTTCACCGGCTGGACCGACGTGGACTTGGCGCCGGAAGGTATGTCCGAAGCACATGACGCCGCGCGTCTTCTGAAGGAAGCAGGTTTCAGCTTCGATGGGGCTTACACCTCGCTCCTCAAGCGCGCCATCCGCACGCTCTGGATCGTGCAGGACGACTTGGATCTGATGTGGATTCCTGTGAAGAAGGATTGGCGGCTGAATGAACGTCATTACGGTGCCTTGCAGGGATTGAACAAGGCCGAAACCGCCAAACAATACGGCGAAGATCAGGTAAAGTCATGGCGGCGCAGTTACGACATCCGGCCGCCGGCACTGGCCGAGAGCGATAAACGTCATCCCGATCGCGATCCCCGCTACAACGGTCTGAAGCCCGGTGGGCGCCCAGCTACCGAATCTCTGGCTGATACGGTGGCGCGTTTCGTACCGTATTATGAAACTGAAATCCTGCCGGCCATGCAGCGCGGCCAGCGCCTCATCATCGTGGCGCATGGCAATTCGCTGCGTGCGCTGGTGAAACATTTGGACAAAATGAGCGATGCGGACATCGTGGCACTCAACATACCTACTGGCATTCCGCTGGTCTATGAGTTGGACAAATACTTCAACCCGGTGCGCCATTACTATCTTGGTGATGCGGATAAGGTTACCGCGGCCGCGAATACGGTTGCCAATCAGAGCAGGTCGGAATAATTTTGTGGGAGCGGTCGTCTCGACCGCGATGATCGCGACGGGTACCGTCGCTCCCACAATAAGACATTTTCAATATTCTCTACAGTAGAGGAATCGGCACATGCAATTTGAAAAAACCCATGCCATCGTCTCCGGCGGCGTTTCCGGTCTCGGTCTCGCTACCTGTGAACGCATTGTGAAAGCCGGCGGCAAGGTAGCGATGCTGGACATCAACGAGCAGCATGGTGCGGAAGCTGTGAAGAAACTCGGCGCCAATGCGCTGTTCATCAAGACCGATGTGTCTTCAGAGCAGAGCGTAAATGCCGCAGTGGATAAAGCCAAAACCACGTTTAGCAGTCTGCAACTGGTGGTGAACTGCGCAGGCATCCTGGGCGCGGGCCGTACCCTTGGCAGGGAAGGCCCCATGGCAACCGATTTCTTCGCCAAGACCATCCACGTGAACCTCATCGGCTCATTCAATCTCATTAAGGCGGCCGCCAACGTCATGCAGCACAACACACCCAATACGGAGGGTGAACGCGGCGTAATCGTGAACACCGCTTCGGTCGCTGCATACGAAGGCCAGATCGGTCAGGCCGCCTACTCCGCGTCGAAGGGCGGCGTGGTGGGCATGACCCTACCCATCGCGCGCGAATTTGCCCGTTTCGGCATCCGCGTCATGACCATCGCGCCGGGGATTTTCTGGACCCCCATGATGGCTGGCATGTCCGAAGAAGTGCAGAAATCATTGGGTGCTCAGGTCCCCTTCCCTTCACGCCTCGGTAAACCCGAGGAATATGCACAACTGGTACAGCAGATCTGTGAGAACGTGATGCTAAACGGCGAGACCATCCGTCTGGACGGCGCAATAAGAATGCAACCTAAATGACGCGCCGTCTCCCTCACCCCATCCCTCTCCCTTATGAGGGAGAGAGCGTGTTGGAAGCCCTGCTTCGCAGGGCAATCCATTTTTTTGGCGCCATACGGATGCAACCGAAATAGCTGTGAGGGGTGAGGGATAAGGAGTGAGGCGATAAAATGGACTTCTGATAGCGGAGCATGGCTTGGAAATTCAAAGAGAAATAATGCAATACAACGCGGTGGTGGTCGGTGCCGGGCCTGCCGGCCTGGCCTGCGCCATCCGTCTGAAGCAGCAGAAGCCTGATACTCGCGTGTGTGTACTGGAAAAAGGCTCACAGGTGGGCGCGCACATTCTCTCCGGTTGCGTCATGGAGCCGGCGGCGCTGGACAAACTGCTGCCAAAGTGGCGTGAAACCCCGCCTGCTATCTGCGTGCAGGCGGCGAAAGACGAGTTCGTACTGCTCACCAAAACCAGCCGCATCCGTCTGCCGACGCCGCCACAGATGCACAACCACGGTAATTTCATCATCTCGCTTGGCAGCTTGTGCGCGTGGCTGGCACAAAAGGCGGAAGCGCTGGGCGTGGAAGTGTTCCCCGGTTTCCCAGCCGCTGCGCCCTTGATCGTGAATGGCAAAGTCATCGGTGTGCGTTGCGGTGACATGGGGGTGAACAAGGACGGCACGCCGGGGCCGAATTTCACCGCTGGCGTGGACATTCATGCTGAAGTAACGGTGCTGGCGGAAGGCTGCCGTGGCAGCGTCAGCAAGCTGCTCATCAAGGAATTCAAACTCGATGCGGATTGTTCACCACAAACCTATGGCATCGGTTTCAAGGAACTCTGGCAACTGCCGCCGGGGCGGGTAAAGCCGGGTTACGTTCAACACAGTGTCGGCTGGCCGCTGGATTCCAGAACCTACGGCGGCAGTTTTCTGTATC
>JBOIAY010000124.1:0-4440 GCA_050739255.1 Gammaproteobacteria bacterium | reverse complement strand
CTTCCCGGCCGTGCGGGGTGAGCCAGTTGGCCAGCGCCGGACCGTCGGGCACGATACCGGTCGGGTTGATGTCGGCGTGCACGATGTAGTAGTGCTGCTTGATCTGGACGAAGTCGACGGTATCGCCCCGGGTGCGAACATTTCAGACGCGGTGGCGGTATTCGAGGCCACGCATGGCACGGCGCCCGGTTTCGCGGGCAAGGACCAGGTGACTCCCGGTTCCCTGATCCTTTCGGCGGAGTTGATGCTGCGCTATCTGGGCTGGACCGAGGCCGCGGACAAGATCATGCAAGGCGTAGCGCAAACCATCGCGGCGAAGATCATGACCTATGACCTGGCGCGGCTGCGCCAAGCGATCCGCGTGTCCAAGCGCGACATCGCCGGACGCAAGAACGTGGAAGAGAAAATGCAGAGCCTGATACCCGGCGCCACCTTGGTGGGTTGCTCCGGTTTTGGAGATGCGGTCATCAAACATCTGGAGTGAGTTTGCTATCCCTTCACCCAACCCTCAGCCACAAGGGTAAAGGGAGGCTTGCGGGCCGGTGATGGTTTGCCGGCCTGTCCAATTTGCCGTAGGCTGATCGCATCCGGCCGAGGAATAGCCGACACGAGGGGTGAACATGATCCGTGTCCTGCTGGTGGACGACCACAAGCTCATGCGGACAGGGATTCGTCTGATACTCGAAGACACACCGGATTTGCACGTCGCCGGCGAGGCTGAATCCGGTGAAGCCGCCATCTTGTTGTGCGGCGAACTCAAGCCTGATGTGGTGTTGATGGACGTGAGCATGCCGGGCATCGGCGGCCTGGAAGCCACGCGCAAACTGCTGGTTCGGAATCCCTCTGTTAAAGTCATTGTGGTGTCGGTACACGCCACTGAACCGTACCCCCTGCGGCTCATGGAAGCCGGCGCCCACGGTTATTTGACCAAGGATTGTGCCGCCGAGGAAATCGTCAGCGCCATCCGGCAGGTGCACGCGGGCAAGCGTTACATTACCGCCGCCATCGCGCAGCAACTGGCGCTGGACAAGGTTGGCGGCAATAGCGGTTCGCCTTTCGACCAACTGTCGCAACGCGAAACCCAGGTGATGCTGATGATTACCGGCGGCCAGTCACCCCAAACCGTCGCGGACAAACTGCATCTGAGTCCCAAGACGGTCAGTACCTATCGGGCACGCCTGTTCCAGAAGCTTGGCGTCAACAACGCGGTGGAACTGACCCGGCTGGCTCTGCGTTACGGAATCATCGAAGAAAAATCACAGCGTGACGGCAACCGCGACTGACGCCGCAAACAGGCGCTGCGGTCGGTTACACTCTTGCCATGCAAGACGCTTGTTTCAATTCCTGCTGTACCCGCTGTCCGCGCCTGGCGGCATTTCTCGCCGATGTACGCCGCGAACACCCCGATTATCACGCACGGCCTGTGGCGCCATTTGGCGATGCACATGCGCGTCTGCTCATCGTCGGCCTGGCGCCGGGACTGCACGGCGCGAATGCCACAGGCCGGCCGTTCACTGGCGATCATGCGGGCATCCTTTTGTACCAGACTTTGCACAAATTCGGTTTTGCCAGCGCATCGGAATCCACGACTGCGGATGACGCACTGAAATTGCGCGATTGCCGTATCACCAATGCGGTGAAATGCGTGCCGCCTCAAAACAAACCCAGCACTGCCGAAATACTCACCTGCAATCGCTACCTGCGCGCAGAACTGGAAACATTGCCATCCAGCGCGGTAATTTTGGCTCTGGGGCGCATCGCCCACGAAGCGGTATTGCGCGCGCTGGAGTTAAAACCGCGCCTGTTCACTTTCAGGCATAGCGCTCAGCATCGGCTGGACGGGAAACGCATCCTACTGGATTCCTACCATTGCAGCCGTTACAACACCCAGACCCGGCGCCTGACCACAGCCATGTTCGAAACGGTGCTGGCGCAGGCCCGTAAGCACCTGGATGCCATGGGGCAGCCGGCATGAGCGAGCCGGCTCAGTCATTCGACAGTGAGCGTTTTCTCAAGAACGTCACCGGCGCGCCGGGCGTGTATCACATGCTGGATGCCGACGGTGAGATTTTGTACGTTGGCAAGGCGGCCAATCTCAAAAAACGCCTCGGCAGCTATTTTCGCAAGAGCGGAATATCGCCCAAGAACCAGGCAATGATGGCTCACATGGCGTCCATGGAGGTGACCGTGACGCACACTGAGACCGAAGCGCTGCTGCTGGAAAACAATCTCATCAAGCAGCATCGGCCACGCTACAACGTGGTGCTGCGGGACGACAAGAGTTATCCGTATATCCGCCTCTATTCAGACCAGGCGTTCCCGCGGCTTGCCATCTATCGGGGACGGCGCCGCGAAGCAGGACGGTATTTCGGTCCTTATCCCAGTGCGCATGCGGCGCGCGAGACGGTGAATCTATTGCAGAAACTGTTCCTGCTGCGTCAGTGCAATGACACGTTTTTCAGGAATCGCAGCCGCCCCTGTCTGCAATACCAGATCAAGCACTGCTCGGCGCCATGCGTGAAATTGATCACCCAAGAAGATTATGCCCGCGACGTGCAGCATACCATCCTGTTTCTGGAAGGCCGTACCCGCGAGGTGATTGACGCCATGGTGAGACGGATGGAAGAGGCATCGGCGCGCCAGGATTTCGAACTGGCGGCACGCTACCGCGACCACATCACCAGTCTGCGCCGCACCAGCGAACGCCAGCATATCAGCACGGAACATGGTGATTACGACGTGATCGCCGCGAGCTCACGCAATGGCGTGCACTGTATCGCCGTCATGCTGGTGCATGGCGGGCACAATCTTGGAATTCGCAGTTTCTACCCGAAAGTGACGGGTGAGACCTCCACCCATGAAGTGCTGTCGGCGTTTCTGCCGCAATACTATCTCGGTCGGGACATCCCGAAAGAAATCCTGGTATCCGAAAAAATTGAAGACGAAATATTGTTGCAAGATATTTTATCCGGGCAGTGCGGCAAGAATGTGTCCATCCGGCATCCCATACGCGGTGAAGGCAGGCGGCTTCTGGCTCTGACGCAAGCTAACGCTACCCAGTCGTTGAACCTGCGGCTCGCCATGGATGCAGACCTGCGCCGGCGTTTCGAGGCGCTGCAGGAAATCCTGGAACTGGATCAATTGCCGGAGCGGCTCGAATGTTTCGACATCAGTCACACCATGGGCGAGGGTACGGTGGCATCCTGCGTGGTGTTCGGTGTCAATGGTCCGTTCAAGGGACATTACCGTCGCTTCAACATAGAAGGTATTGCGCCGGGCGATGATTACGGCGCCATGCGCCAGGCACTCACGCGCCGCTACACGCGCTTGAAGAAAGGCGAGGGCGTGGTGCCGGATGTGTTGTTCGTTGACGGCGGCAAGGGCCAGCTGCACGCTGCGGAAAAGGTGCTGGAGGAATTGCAGGTGGAAGGCGTGACATTGGTGGGTGTGGCCAAGGGTCCGGCGCGGCGGCCGGGACTCGAGCAGCTTTTCTTGTCGGGCCGGGATGCGCCACTTATACTGCCGCCGGATTTACCGGCCCTTCACCTGATCCAGCAGATCCGCGACGAGGCGCATCGCTTCGCCATTACCGGCCACCGGCAGCGGCGCGCACGGGCGCGCACTTCCTCGGTGCTGGAAAGTGTGCCGGGACTGGGGCCGAAACGCCGCCAGCAACTTCTCAAGCAATTCGGTGGTTTGCAGGGAGTGACCCGCGCTGGTATCGAGGACCTCGCAAGTGTGCACGGCATCAGTCACGAACTGGCGGAGCGTATCTATGATTTATTCCATGCGGATAACTGAGCGGCACGCGTGAAGTTCAATCTGCCAAACGCACTGACGCTGCTGCGCATCGCGCTCATTCCGGTGTTCGTGGTGATTTATTACTTGCCGTTTGTCTGGGCGCCGCCGGCGAGCGCTGCGATTTTCGCGTTGGCCGCCATTACCGACTGGTTCGACGGCTGGCTGGCGCGTCGCTGGCACGAGACCTCGCCGTTCGGGGAATTCCTGGATCCGGTGGCGGACAAGCTCATGGTAGTGGTGGCACTGGTGCTGATCCTGCAAGCGGACCCGCGTGTGGCCATGGCGATTCCCGTCATGATCATCATCGGCCGCGAAATCACCATTTCCGCCTTGCGTGAATGGATGGCGGAGCTGGGCGCGCGCAAGCGCGTGGCGGTGAGCTGGCTCGGCAAGAGCAAAACCGCAGCACAGATGCTGGCTATCGTGTTCCTGTTGTACCGCTATCCTATCAAGATGGCGCCCATCTACAACATCGGCATCGGTCTGCTGGTGATCGCCGCGGCCTTGACGCTGTGGTCCATGAGTCTTTATCTGCTCGCCGCCTGGCCCACGCTGAGCCGCGAACGGTAATCTTCTTGACAGGGCAGGGGATGCCCCTACAATATCGCCCCCTCAAGGCGGGAATAGCTCAGTTGGTAG
>JBOIAY010000123.1:0-16895 GCA_050739255.1 Gammaproteobacteria bacterium | reverse complement strand
TCACCGATCCCGCAAGCCATGCCTGGCGCATGGGAATTCTGGCGTTTGCGCTGGCGTTTGCTTCCGCGTCCCAGGATATCGTCTATAACGCCTATTTCACCGACATCCTGCGGCCCGCGGAACGCGGCCTCGGCGCGGCGGTACAGGCGGGTGGTTATCGCCTCGCCATGATCGTGGCGGGCGCGATTGTGCTGATCCTCTCGGACCGCATCGGCTGGCGCAACATTTATCTGTTGATGGCGCTGCTGATGCTGGTAGCCATGATTCCCACCTGTATTGGGCCAGAACCGGAAATCAAGGTCACGCCGCCGCGCACGCTTACGGACGCCGTGGTGAAGCCTTTGCTGGAATTGGTGTTGCGCCGCGGCGCCATCGCCTTGCTGTTGCTGGTGGTGCTGTACAAATTTGGCGACTGGTTTTCGGGCCTGCTGACCAACGCTTTTTTGATTGAAGGTCTGCACTTCACCGCCACCGACGTGGGCGTGGTGAACAAGGGCTTCGGTATCGCGGCCACGATCGTGGGCGTGTTTCTCGGCGGCGTGCTGATGGCGCGTCTGTCGCTGTTCCGGGCCATGTTCTATTTCGGCATCCTGCAAGCTGTATCCATCCTGACATTCCTGGCCTTGTCCATCATTGGCCACAGCTATCTCGGCATGGTGGTGGCGGTGGGCGTGGAAAACCTTGCCTGGGGCATGGGCACGGCGGCATTCATCGCCTACCTCATGGCGCTTTGCGATCACCGCTACACCGCGTTCCAGTTCGCGTTGCTGTCGGCGCTGGATTCCATTTCGCGGGTAATACTCGGACCGCCGGCGGGTTACGTGGCACAGAATGCCGGCTGGAGCGCGTTGTTCGTCGTGAGCGCGTTGCTGGCGCTGCCGGGATTGGTGCTGCTGGTGCTGCTGCGCCGGCGGATTGACGAAGTTGAATTCAAGCACGCTCCCAAAAACGCTTAACGAAATACTCTAAAGGTGCTCTTTAGTGCAAGCGCCCTTGTGGTTTTTCCGGGCGATTCTGCTGCACTGCGACGGGCGAAGCGTGGTGCAGGATCATGCGCCAGCCGTCCTGGGTGAGCTGATAGACATTGGTGGCGATCATGGGCGGACGCTCGGCGTTTTCCCCCGGAACACTGATATGTTCATGCAGCACGTGGATGGCGAGCAGTGCGTCCTGGGTGCGGCTCACCTCCGCGAGGCGGAAGTGCAGACCGCTGACGCCGCGAAACATTTCCAGCCAGCCGGTGCGTACCGCGGAATGTCCGGTGAGTTTCGGTCCCACGGGATGCACGCAAATAACCGACTCGCTCTCCAGCCATACCGCCATCATGGCGTCGAGGCTGGCATTGGCGATGGCGGTGTAAAATGCGTTTTCCGCTTCGTCGGGTGTGGCAAACATGCTGTTACCGCGCGTGGATGAAGCGCTGACAATAAAAGAAAACCCGTGAGCTTGCAAAACACGCCGCCGAATCCCGTCATGCAGGAAGCCCGGCGCCATGTCGTCTGCGCGCTCGCGGCCATTCCCGATCCGGGCGCGCGCGGGTTCTCCCTGCCGGGCGCGCGTTTTCCGGACGAATATTTTCTGGTGCGCTAGGGCGATTCAGTGCGTGCCTATCGCAATATCTGTCCACATGCCGGCAACTTTCTCAACTGGAAAGAGGATGCGTTTCTGACCCGGGACAAATCGCTCATCATGTGCTCGGCTCACGGAGCCCTGTTCAATCCCGCCAGCGGTGTTTGCGTGGCCGGACCATGCGTGGGTCATGCGCTGGATGTGGTGCCGGTCGAGGTGCAGGATGGCATGGTGGTCGCGTATCTCCAGCGCAAATAATTCGCGCGCCGCGTGACTTTCTGGGAGTCAGGCAAGCGGCAATTATTTAAACGGAATCGAAAAACTTGAAATCATGAGAACCTATCTCAAAACGTCGCGGCCGCTCTCGTGCGTTCCTGCCCTGTGCGGCATAAGGTCTTCCTGACCAAAAGCGCAGGCAGAACGGCACGCCGCATGCGATGTGCCGCGGCGGCGAGAAAGCGGAGTGTACACATTAGTACATGAGCATTTCGAGCCGGCGCGCAATAAAGTTATGCCAAGCGCAGCAGTTTTGAGATGGGTTCTATTGATCCAGGTGATCCAGCGGATTAGCCCAGAGCTCATGGCGTTCTTCGTCCAAGTCCACGCCATAATCCTCACGTACGATGTCCAGCGAGCCGGACCAGTCTTCCGGCGGATCCACCGGCCTGAGCCGCATCTCCGCCCAGGTATCCGCGTCCAGTTCTTCCAGGGTGCCATCGAAATACTGCACCCCGATGGTGCCGTCCTCGTCGTCCGTGGTCACCACCTCAAAGGTTGCGCCTTGCGGGTCGGCGTACCATTCCCCAATTGCAGCTTGTAAAGATTCCGGTTCCATCAAAATTGCCCGTGGCAGTAGGCCCCCGGCCCGAAGATTGCTACCATGCAACTCGTATGCGGCGTGCCTGCCTATGTTATAGAACCAGAATGAGCGTAAAGCAAGGGGGGATATGAACACACACGCACATGCGGTCTGTCAATCAAGAATGAGTCCAGATTGGATGTGTAGCTGTGTGTAATTACTCGCAATTTTGCACATGGGGCATCGGGTGATGCTGGAAAAATACGTCAGCATGTTCATTTCACTGTTCGTGGTCATAGACCCGATCGGCCTGGCGCCCATGTTCGGCGCAATCACGCGCGGCGGCGGCCAGCTGCATCGCCGGCGCATGGCCGTGAAAGGCACGATTCTCGCGACCGCGATTCTGCTGGTGTTTGCGGTCATCGGCGACTGGTTGTTGCGCACGCTCGGTATCAGTTTTCCGGCTTTCAAGATTGCCGGCGGCATCCTGCTGTTCCTTATCGCCATAGACATGGTGTTTGCGCGGCAGTCGGGCGGGCGCTCGGCCACGGAGCGCGAGGAAGAAGAGGGCAAGGCCAAGGAAGACGTCTCGGTGTTCCCGCTCGCTTTCCCGTTGATTGCCGGGCCGGGTGCGCTGGCCACGGTCCTGATCATGGTGAGCGAGGCGCACGGCAGGATTTTGATGTACATCGGCCTCATCGTGGTTGTGCTGCTGGTGCTGGCCATCACCCTCGGCTGTCTGCTGCTCACCAACCGGCTGATGAAACTGCTGGGCGAAACCGGTGCGAACGTCGTCGGCCGGTTGTTTGGCGTGATTCTCGCGGCGCTTGCGGTGCAGTTTGTGGTGGATGGAATACGGGCTGGGTTCTTCAGTTAGGTGGTTTCCATCCTTATCACTTCTCCCTCTTCCAGGGGGAGAAGGAAGGATGAGGGGGATTTTGTAATTCGGCAATCCCTTGCCGATATTTTCAATGTGCAGTCTTTCGCGAAAGGGTGAAGCGCAGCACCGACGAGGTGCGAATTTTCTTTCCGTCATTCCCGCGAAGGCGGGAATCCAGCTCTTGAATACTTTCTCCCTTGCGGGGTAAAGCGGAAAAGTCGAAGCATGGCTTCGGCCCGCTGAACGGGTAACCACGGAAGGCTACCCTGGAGTTTAAGTGGTGCAGGATGCATCAGGTGGAACAGGTGGGGATGAGGGTGCGAAAATTTCGGTTCGTTCTGAGCGTAGGCGCGCAGCGCCGAAGTCGAAGAATCTTGTGCGGTCTTGGACCGCATCTTGTATCAAGACAGCGGGCTTCCGCGCCCGCCCGCCAGGTCCCTTTCTTCGAACGCGCAAAGAAAGGGACGAAAGAAACGCGCCCCAAGGATGCCGCCGCTTCGCGGTCCCCTGCGCGCTTCACTCGCTGCGGAGTCTCGCCGACAGACCATCCCTGGCCTGGCGGCGAGAGCGCGGACATCCTGTCCGCGCCCCTTCGGGCTATGCATTGCTCGTTCCAGTGCTCGGCGTCATCCACGGGGTTTTCAAGAGCGTCCCCGAACTCTCTTGTGTTTTCTGGCTGTTCCACGCTGGACAAGTTGGCTTGCTGTCTCCGTACTTTCAGTCCTGCCAATCAAATAATCAGTGCGCATGTTCCAGGCATCTAGCTGTGCTTTACGCTCTATTTCAATGGCTCTATTATCTTATCCGGAGAATTTTAGGTCGCCCTAAAGTTGAGATCTCCTGCATTTCCGGGTTCGACCGTAAATCCATAATTGAATTGGCCGACAGAATACCTGTACTTTTCTCTATATAATCTCTATCTAATTCTGGTTAGGCAGACACGAACATATACGTGTGGAATGAGAGTGTTGGCCTTCTCGACCGAGACGATTCTGTGCGATTAACGTGACAACGCTGAGGTGCTCTATGCCAAACGAAGACATCACCCATTTCACGGCAGTTGATCAAACAGCGGACCCAACATTTTTCGCCCGGTTCCTGCATGAAGCCAATCGAAACCCCATGATCATTGCTTCGAAGTCGATCATCATTGCTGGCTTGCACCTCCAGGAGGCGGACCACGTCCTGGACGTCGGGTGTGGCATGGGCGCGGACGTTTTCGACCTGGCCGCCCGCGTGGGAGCGGCCGGACACGTGACCGGAGTCGACATGAGTGCGTCACTGATCGAAGAAGCCCGCAGACATGCCGAGGCACGCAACTTCCCGGTATCGTTTGAAGTGGGAGACGTGCAAGCGTTGCGGTTTGAGGATGATACTTTTGACGCGGTACGCACGGAGCGTCTGCTAATGCATGTGCCCGATGCCGATCGGGCGTTCACGGAGATGGTGCGTGTCTTGCGCCCCAGGGGGCACATGGCAATATTCGACTTTGACTGGGAGACTCAGTTCTGCGATTCGCCTCACCGGGAGGTGACGCGGAAGATAGCCCAGTCATTTTGCGATAGCTTCAAGCACGGCTGGATTGGTCGCAGGCTGCCCGGCCTGTTTCAACGACATCGGATGACCGACGTATCGGTCACCTACCACATGGTAACCGTGCCCTTTGAATTCCTACAGTTGTTGCTCGGCGGTCACGTCGCGCACGCGGTCGCGGCTGGAACCCTATCAGATGAGGAGGCTAACGAATGGTGGACCGATCTGGCACAGGCTAGTCGCGATGGCACCTTCTTGTATGGATTCACGGCATTCATCGTCTCCGGCAGAAAACAGTGACGGGACATGTGCGCTTGTGAGGTTTGTGATAAACCTGCATGCGGCAACGTTCGGCCCAACAGTTCGTCCAAACGGACGCGCGAAAAGCTGGGCACCCCAGATACATCACCGCCGCACGCATACCAGATCAGTTACCGGATGGCCCAGTTTAATGCCGCGGCGCTCGAACTTGGTGAGCACCCGTGCCGGTGATTGCGGCGCATAGCCGGCCTCGTCGGCTGCAGTGAAATCCGGGCTGGCGGATAGCACTGCCAGCATGTGCGCGGCGTAGTCCGGCCAGTCGGTGGCGAGTTGGAGCAGGCCGCCGGTTTTCAGTTTGCGCGCTACCAGCGCCGCGAATTCGGGCTGGATCAAACGGCGTTTGTGATGGCGTTTCTTCGGCCAGGGATCGGGGAAGTACAGCAGCACGGTGTCGAGACTGGTGTCCGGCACACACTTGCTCAGCACCTCCACCGCATCCGCGCAGATCACACGCACATTAGTGATTTTTTCCGCATCCAGTGCCATGAGCAGGTGGCCGATGCCGGGGCGATGTACTTCGATGCCGAGAAAATCTTCATCAGGATGGGTGCGTGCCAGTGCTAGAAGGTTTTCGCCATTGCCAAAGCCGATTTCCAGCGTGCGTTTGGTGTTGCGTCCGAAGGTGTTCTGAAAATCGAACGGTGATTGTGAAACATCGAGACCGTAGCGCG
Source organism: Gammaproteobacteria bacterium (assembly GCA_050739255.1). Classification (GTDB taxonomy): domain Bacteria; phylum Pseudomonadota; class Gammaproteobacteria; order Natronospirales; family REEB76; genus REEB76. The sequence continues at coordinate 11,122 of JBOIAY010000123.1, read as the reverse complement.
GCAGTAAGGCATCAAGCGCATGTGACTGTGCTGGCGTCATGCGTCCTGCGCGGCGTACGAAGCTGCGGATTCGTGGCGAAGGAATCGGAGGAGCGTTCATGTGAATATTATTGTAAGAGCAACGCCTTCGTCGCGATGAATACCATCACTTCCACAGCTTTATCTTCCTCCCTCTTTGCGAAAGGCGGATGGAGGGGGATTTTGTCCGGAAAAGATTCTCAAATTCTCCCCAGCCCTCCTTTTTCAAAGGAGGAAGTGGAGAGGTCACTCCTACCGTGAGTCTCAAAAGAACAGGCCCTCCACGGGCGAAGAGGCGGAAGCGAAACGTTTGCGGGTGATGCGGCCAGCCAGAAACGCTTCACGGCCCGCTTCGATTGCCTTCTTCATGGCGGAAGCCATGAGCACCGGATCTTTCGCGTGCGCCACGGCGGTGTTCATGAGTACGCCGTCGCAGCCGAGTTCCATGGCGATGGTGGCATCCGAAGCGGTGCCCACTCCGGCATCCACCAGGATCGGCACATGCGCGTTCTCGACAATGGTGAGAATGTTGTAGGGGTTGCGGATACCAAGACCGGAGCCCAGCGGCGCGCCGAGCGGCATCACAGACGCACAGCCGAGCTCTTCGAGACGTTTGGCGATAAGCGGATCATCCGTGGTGTACACCATTACATCGAAACCATCCTTCACGAGTAATTCAGCGGCCTTGAGAGTTTCGGTGACGTTGGGGTACAGAGTCTTTTGATCGCCCAGCACTTCCAGTTTCACCAGCTTGTGCCCGTCCAGCAGCTCGCGAGCAAGGCAGCAGGTACGTACCGCGTCGTCGGCGGTATAGCAACCGGCGGTGTTCGGCAGGATGGTGTACTTGTTGGTGGGTAGCACGTCCAGCAGATTCGGTTCATCTTTTTTCTGGCCGATATTGGTGCGGCGTATGGCGACCGTGACGATCTCCGCACCACTGGCTTCCACGGCGCGTCGGGTTTCGTCCAGGTCTTTGTATTTGCCCGTGCCGATAAGCAGCCGCGAGCGGTATTGCACGCCGGCGATGATGAAGATATCGGCGATTTGATCAGCTTGTTTGATGGCGGTGTTCATTTAGACTCCGTTTGCGTGCCGTGTGTTATCCAGTGAAATTTTGCGCGGTACTCAGTACGCAGTACCCGGTTCTAACCCCCACCTATGGCGTGGACGATCTCCACTTTGTCGGCCGGTTTGAAGCGGTAGTCGGGTTGGTTGCTGCGCGGTACGATCTCGCCGTTGACTTCCAGGGCGATGCGCTTGCCAGTTAGCTCAAGACGTCCGATGAGGTCCGTGGCGGTGAGGGTTTCTGGAATGTCGGTGTGGGTACCGTTGAGCTGGATTTGCATTGAGTGAGCTGGTTTCAGGGAAAGCTGATTTTACCGCAGTCGTGCCCGGCACGGCGATTTCACACTGTGGCGCCGGGAGGGGACTTGGGCTGCTGACGCGCGGGACACACGGCCGAGTACCTGAATTTTTCAACATCCTGCTAGAATGACCAGCCTGCGCGGGTGTAGTTCAATGGTAGAACTGCAGCTTCCCAAGCTGCTAACGTGGGTTCGATTCCCATCACCCGCTCCAGTAATATTGAAGCCGAGCGCAAGGAATCATCCTGTTCTCGCTCCAGATTCTGACATCGCTGATAATTGCTCGATCAACAAGGTGCTGCCATGCCGACCAGACCAAATTCTGCCGCCAAACCCGCCGCTCCGGCCAAACCAGTGAAATCCGGTCACAAGCCATACAAGATTGCCGGTATCGTGATCGCGGTCATCATCGTGCTGATCATCATTCTGGTGATCGTACTGCCGCTCGTCATCAATCCCAATGATTTCAAACCACAGATCGCCAAGGAGGTGCAGGACAAGACCGGGCGCGAACTCAGTATTTCCGGCAACATCAAGCTATCCATCTTTCCCTGGCTGGGCGCGGAAATCGGACCCATGTCCCTGAGCAATGCACCGGGTTTCGGCAATACGCCCTTCGCCAGCATCAACGAGACCAACGTGCACGTACGGTTCTGGCCGCTACTGCGTGGCAAGATCGAGGTTGGCACCGTCAAGCTCGATGGACTGAATCTGGATCTGGAGCGTGATGCCACCGGCCACAACAATTGGCAGGACATCCTCGAGCATCTGCGCGGCCCCGCGTCCGCGGCAAAGCCTTCAGGTAGCGCTTCCGGCAATGGTTTCGCGATTCTGCAAATACACGGGTTCAGCGTCAGCAACAGTGGCTTGCGCTGGAGCGATGCGCAGAAGCACCAGCAATACACCATCAGCAATTTCAACGTGGACATGGGCGCCTTCGCTTCCGGCAAACCCTTGCGTTTGAGCACCAACTTTGATTTCACCGGCACCAATCCACAGCTCAGCGGCCATGTGGATTTCAAAGGCACCGTGTTGGCGGATCTCACCCAGAAGATTTACGCCGCCAGCAACGCCAAACTGGAACTCACCGCGAACGGCGATGCGGTTCCCGGCGGACAGGTAAAAGCGGAACTGCTGTGGCAGCAGGCAGCGCTGAATATGGATGCCGGCACGCTCGCGATGAACGGCCTGTCTGCGAGTGCCTACGGCCTCAAGGCACAGGTGGATATGGAAGGCCGTGGGTTGCACGAAAGCCCCAACTTTAACGGCAGTCTGAAAATCGCGTCGTTCTCGCCGCGCGAGGTGCTGACGGAGCTGGGTCATGGCAGCCTAGCCGACACCCGCGATCCCAAGGCACTCAGCCGGGCCTCCGGTTCGCTGAACTTCATCGCCACGCGCAATTCCGCCACCGCACAGGATCTCAGCTTCAAGCTGGACAACACCACCTTGACCGGAACGGCATCCGTCAAGGATTTCAAGAGCAAAGCCCTGGCATTCAACCTTACTCTCGACCAGATTGATGCGGATCGCTACCTGCCGCCGCAGAAAGCCGCCACGCCAGCGCAGCCGCGCGAGCCGACCGACATCAACAAGCTCAGCATCCCGGTGCGCACGCTGCGCGGTTTGAATATGGACGGCGAGTTGCACATCGGCCAGCTCACATTGCTCAACACCCACACCAGCAACCTCAGCGTCGGCGTGAGCGCCCATAAAGGCTTGGTGAGCGTGAATCCACTGTCGGCGCAGCTTTATGGCGGCAGCCTGACTGGCAGCATGCAGATTGATGCTGGCAAAGACACGCCCATTGTTACCGAGAATTTGGCACTGCAGAACGTGCAGGCCGGTGGATTGATTCAGGATATGTTCAAGCTCAAACGTCTGAGCGGCACCGCGAACTTGCGCCTGAACACGCGCGCGCTCGGTCCCACCGTGGGCGAAATCCGGCACACGCTCAGCGGACACATGGATTTCTCCTTCAAGAATGGCGCGATTGAAGGAGTGAACGTATGGGACGCCATCGAACGCGCCTACGCGCTGGTGAAACACCAACAGGCGCCGCCACCGGCGCCCAAGCGCACCGAATTCACCGACATGCACGGCAGCGGCACCATCAGCCACGGCGTGCTGGATAATCGAGACTTCCGCGCGTTTCTGCCATTCCTGAACCTGAGCGGCGAAGGCAAACTGGATCTGGCGGAGAACACGCTGGATTACAGCCTCAAGGCCCACATTACCGGCACGCCGAAACTCGGTGCCAACTCCGACTTGAGTGGCTTGGCCGGCCAGACGATTCCCTTGCGCATCAGCGGTACGCTGTCCAACCTGAGCGTGCGTCCGGACTTGGGTGGCGCGATCCACGCGCGCGTGGAAAGCGAGGTCAACAAGAAAAAGTCCGAACTAAAGAAAAAACTCAAGAGTAAGCTTGAGGATATCTTGCATACCCCGCCGGGCTAGGCTGCAAATACGGGTGGTCGCATGCCATGATCAATACCGCAGCGAGGGCCGGGTGCGACGCGCATTGATAACATTTCTGATCGTATCAGGGTTTGGTGGCAGCGCCCAGGCAGCACATTTCTATTCTCTTAATGTTTCCCACGACGGCAACCAATACACTGTGAGCGCGGACGTGCACCTCGACGCGCCTTTGCCCCAAGTGTACAAAGTGCTTACTGATTACAATCATCTTACCCGCATCAACCGCGCCATCCTCCACAGCCGCGTGCTGAAACAAATTGACGCGCACACGCATATTGTTTTCATTGAAAGCCGCGTCTGTGTGCTGTTCTTCTGCAACAATATCCAGGAAACCCAGCAAGTGGTGGAACTCACACCTCAGGATATCGTCGCGCAAGTCATTCCACAGAAGAGCAATGTGAAGATGGGTTCTTCCTCCTGGCATCTCGATCCGGAAGACGGCGGCACGCGCATGCACTGGCAGATGACCATCGCGCCGGATTTCTGGATCCCACCGTTGATTGGCCCGGCATTGGTGGAAGGCGAGATGCGCGCCCAGGGTCAATACACCGCGGAAGGTGTGGAGAAACTCGCGCGCGAACGCGCCCATCTGCCACCGATGAAAGCCGCCGTCACACATGCCCCGCCAGCGCAAACCAAAGTCCCCTGAGTTCAAGCTGGCGCCGCTACTGTTGCGCTGGCACCGTGCTCACGGCCGCAAGGATTTGCCGTGGCAACGCGAGCCCACGCCGTACCGTGTCTGGGTCTCGGAAATCATGCTGCAGCAGACCCAAGTGAGCGCTGTGATTCCCTATTACTCACGCTTTATGACGCGCTTCCCCGATGCATGCACGCTCGCTGATGCGTCGCTGGATGAAGTGCTGCATCTGTGGTCAGGTCTCGGGTATTACGCGCGCGCGCGCAACCTGCACCAAGCCGCGCAACTCATTCGCGATCAATACGGCGGCGTGTTCCCCACGGATTTTGACGGTGTGGTGGCCTTGCCCGGAATCGGCCGCTCCACCGCCGGCGCGATCCTGGCGCTGGCCTGCGGGGAACGTCATGCGATTCTCGACGGCAACGTGAAGCGCGTGCTGGCGCGGCTGCACGCCGTACATGGCTGGCCGGGTGACAAGGCCATTGAAAACAAGCTTTGGACGCTGGCAGAGCGGCACACGCTGCGAAAGAACGTGGCTGCCTACACTCAGGCCATCATGGATTTGGGTGCAACACTTTGTACCCACACAAAACCGCGCTGTCATGACTGCCCGGTAGCGGAAAACTGCCACGCTCATGCACTCGGCTGCGAAACCGATTTTCCCGCGCCGCGTCCGCGTAAAATTTTGCCGCTGCGCCGCACCCGTTTGCTGCTCATCACGCATCACGGAAAAGTGTTGCTGGAGAAACGTCCGCCCGCCGGAATCTGGGGCGGTTTGTGGGGTTTGCCCGAAATGCCGCTGGCTGAAAACGTAACGGCCTGGTGCCGGCGGCAGCTTCACCTGCAAGCTCGCGAACAACATACCTGGCAGGTGCTGCGACACAGCTTCAGTCATTTCCATCTGGACATCGAGCCGGTACAGGTGGAGGTTTCCGCAATATCGGCCATCGGAGATAATGCTGATCGAATCTGGTATGACTTGAAAACCCCGCTGCGCGTGGGTCTCGCGGCGCCGGTTAAACAGTTACTGAAGACCCTGATGATGGAATCAGAAAAGGATCCGGACTGTGCGCAAAGTTCATTGCGTCTTGCTGGGTGAAGAGCTGGAAGGGCTGGAGCGAGCGCCGTATCCGGGCGAGCTGGGCCAGCGCATTTTCGAGAATATCTCCAAACAGGCTTGGCAGCAGTGGCTGCAACACCAGACCACGCTTATCAACGAATACCGCTTGTCCGCCATTGATCCCAAGGCGCGCAAGTTCCTGGCAGAAGAAATGGAAAAGTTCTTTTTTGGCGGCGGTGCAAAGAAACCGGAAGGTTACGTATCACCTGAATCCTGAATTGATTACAGGCGCGTCTATATTGTGGGAACTTTGGCCTCTATCGCGATTCTATTTTGTCAGATCAGCCCAGTTATTTGTTCGAACTCTTATGTTTCGCTTCGTCCTTGAGATAGGCCGCACTGAGCGTCGAGTATTTCTTCGCAATCGGCAACAAGCTTGGATAAAATTGCACAAAGGTTGTGTCCACCGCTCCATGCGCGAGATGACAGGAATAGCATGCCGCGCTCACTGGTATCTTCCTGGCTGGCTTAGCTGAGGCATTCCCATCGAAAGCGAAGAAGGCCCAGCCGCCTTTGTATCGCGCCTCGTCCTTCACATGCACTAATACGCCAAGGGTCTTACCGCTTTGAAAATACCCGTGGTGGTTGATCGAGCCTTTGGTGGACGAGCCGCGGAACTCCTTCACGAGCACGGTTTTGTCCGGCCAAGTGCCAGTCTTGAGGAATACGCGATAAGCCGCTGGATTGACGAAGACATTCGAAAATGGCGGGTGGTCGGAGGCGCTGCCGCTCTCGCTGTAGCTCATACCCAGATCCGAAGTCAGAAAGACCCAATGATAGTAGCCTATCGGTGGAATCAGTCGGCCATCAGTGGTGTAGGCGGGCGCACCCTCATTTTTGGCAGCACCGTTGGCGAGTACCGAATTCGGCAATGCCATAGCTACTGTGATCAAAACTGCCAACCACAAGGTCAAGGATTTCATCATGTCTAATGCTCCGTTGTTTGCGCAATGTTGTACCGAGATGACTTCATGAGTCTACCGCTTGAATTAAACGGCGCGCGTCAGCGCATCCGCTTGGATGAGTTTTTAGACGAGCCGGACTCCATTGGATGATGTCCATAACTGAAGATGCGGGTAGCCTCCCACTTGTCAGAGAGGTGGTGCCACAAGATGAGGAACTGAGCCACACCAAAACACTCTCCGCTTTTTATATAACAAAATTGATGCTTACCCTGTTCAATCGCGCCGTAGCCTTTAATAGGAAAAATTTCGAGACTACCTGCAATAAGCTCGCGGCGAAACACTCCACATACGTTTTTCTTTGTTTTGGCAAGGTAAGCGCTGCGTGACCAAGTAACACCTCCAGTGTCATGATAGAACTCTAGATTTGGAGCTAAATAACTTGCATGCTTTTGCAGCTCTTTGGGCGAGCTGCAGTGGTTGAATGAATCAAACAAACCAGAGTCGAGCTTGGATACCGTCGCAAACAATGCGCTTTGGGTAGGAACACCGCCACCTTGCTGCGGCGCGGCCCCTGCACTACATGTGGCAAAAGCAAAAGCAGCACCGATTAGGAACGCATGTTTTTTCACTTTGAACTCCATGATCATAGGACAAAGTTGTCCAACAAGATTTTGGTGGGCAAGAGTATACGTATCGCAGTCGGCTAATTCAATTATGAGAGTAGACGCATCGAATACTGTAAGAGAATTTGATTTCAAGACAGCCTGAAATGTTTCGGGTGGGATCATCAGATGTTGTCCTTGAGCCTATGGCGTCAGCCGGACCTGAATGCTTGAGATTTATGTGCTGGCTATTTGACTGGCAGGACGCAGCCGAGATAGCAAATCAACCAATGTGGCATGAGGTGTTCGCTGAAACCAGCAGGGCACCGGAGACGCTCTTGAGAACCCTGTTGATTCCACCGACTCGCGTAGCGCCCGCAGGGAACTGCCCTTCGCAGAAGGGACGGGGCGAGGGAACGCCCCATCCGCGCGACCGGCACAAGGATGTGCCGAGAGCGGCGGCCCCGAGGCCGCGAGCAGGGAGGGTACGCGCCTGAAATCGAATGTCTGTCATTCGATTTCAGACAAGCGCGGAATCATCGGGGGAATGGTTTTGGTGACTTTTGCCGAAACAAAAGTCAACTGCCGTGCGGGCGCGGAAGCCCGCTATTTTGATACTGGCTGCGGCCGGAGGCCGCACAAAATTCCCCCTTGTCCCCACCTTCTCCCTCCAGGAGAAGGTGCAAACTGAATTCAAGCCGCCGTCAGATACTGCACGCTGAACCAGCGCCGGTCATCGGTCCACACTTGCTCCACGGCGAAACCTGCTTTGGCCGCCAGCGCCGCAAAACCTTGCAGGGTGTGTTTGTAGCTATATTCCGTGATGATGTGTTCGCCTTCACGGAAACGGAAAGATCCGCCGCTGATTTGTATCGACTGGTTATCGAGACTTACCAGATGCATTTCGATGCGGCCTTCGGCTGCGTTGTACACGGCCCGGTGACTGAAGCGATTAATATCAAAATCGCCCTTCAGTTCGCGGTTGATATGCAACAGAAGATTGAGATTGAAAGCGGCGGTGACGCCGGCAGCGTCATTGTAAGCGCGCTCCAGGATTGCCAGATCTTTTTGCAAATCCACACCGATGAGCAGTCCACTCTCCGGCCCCGCTATCCGACGCAGTTGTTTGAGCAGGCGTATCGCAGCAGCCGGTTCGAAGTTGCCGATGGTGGAACCGGGAAAGTAGATCACACTGCGGGCAGCGCGCCGGCGCGGTACCGGGATGGTAAACGGCTGACTGAAATCCGCGCATACCGGCAGGACTTCCAATCCCGGATAAAGCTGGTTCAAACGGTCCGCCGCGTTCACCAGATGCGCGCGAGAGATGTCCACCGGCACATAGGCGCTGGGCCGCGACAGATGCTCCAGCAGCAGGCGGGTCTTGAGACTGCTGCCGCTGCCGGGCTCCACCAGCAGTACGCGTGGTCCGAGTGCGGCGGCCATGCCAGTCACGTGCGCTTCCATGATGCCGAGTTCGGTGCGCGTGGGGTAATACTCTGGCAGCTCGCAGATGGCGTCGAATAGTTGCGAGCCACGGGTGTCATAGAAATACTTGCAGGGCAGCGTCTTCTGCGGTTCGCGCAGCCCGCTGAGTACTTCCCCGCGCATGTCGGCCGCGCGTGGATTGTAGTCGTGCAAAGTAACGGACAGGGCCTGGGATATCTGCACGTCATTCATCCCTGGCGAGGCGGATTCCCATGAACTGCCAGCGCTGCTGTGGATAAAAGAAATTTCGATAACTCGCGCGCATATGCGAGACCGGCGTAACGCAGGAGCCACCGCGCAGCACCATCTGATTCACCATGAACTTGCCGTTGTATTCGCCCAGCGAACCAGCCAATGGTTTGAAACCCGGGTAGGCGCTGTAAGCGCTCGCTGTCCATTCCCAGACATCGCCAAAAAGCTGCAAATCGCCTGATTCCGCAACACACGGATGAAATAGTCCGCTTTCCATGAGGTTCCCTTCGATGGGACGGCCCGCCTCGAACGCTTCACATTCCGCTTCCGAGGGCAGGCTCGCATCCGCCCATCGCGCAAAGTCATCCGCTACGTACTAACTCACGTGTCATACGAGAGCAAATGCATCCAGTTCGCGTTCTCCGCCCAAGGTAAATTCGGCAGTCATGTCCTTATTCCAATATAAAGGCCGCATCCAGCCTTCTTTCTGTATTGTGGCCCAGCCGTCCGATAGCCACAGTTCTGGTGTCCCGTAACCACGGGCACGGATGAATTCCCGGTATTCGCCATTGGTGACCAGCCGCGACGCGATGGTATGCCGCTGCAGGAAGATGCGATGGCGTGGTGTTTCGTTGTCGAACGCAAAACCTGACCCACTGTGGCCTATTTGAACCAGACCTTCAGGCCGGGAGATATATTTCAGTTTTTGTATTGGTGCGGACGCCGGTACAGCTAGTTTGCGCCAGGCCGGGTTCAGCGGGTTCAACGACAGCATGTGTTTTATGTCGGTGAGCAGCAACTCCTGATGCTGTTGCTCGTGGTTGAGTCCGAGCGTTATCAGAAAGCCGAGCTTCGCATCGGTATTTTGCTGTTCCAGCAGTCGCGTCATGTGGGCATCTACATGATCACGATACGCCATGACCTCCGTCACCGTGGGGCGTGAGAGCAAACCACGCTGTGATCGCGGGCACATGGCGCCGACCGTGTAGTAATAGGAATTGAACAGATAATCAAATACTGGGTTGAACGGCGAGTAGCTCTTCAGGTGCGGTATCAACAGGAACTTTTCGAAAAACCAGGTGGTGTGAGCCAAGTGCCATTTCGCCGGACTCGCGTCCGGCATGCTCTGGGTCACCATGTCCTCCGGCGAAAGCGTTCGGTACAAATCCACGCTCAACGCACGCACCTGCTTGTAGCGTGAGGCGAAACTGGCAGGAACCTGGACGGTTCGAGAGAGTGGGGAGCTGTTCATGCGGGCACAGGACGGAAGGGCGTGCTTACAGCCTAGTCGCCATGCCCGGGCCTGTCAAAAAACATCGTCAGACTCTTGACCCACCTGCGCGCGGCCGGTTTAATAGCGTCCCCTTCGGGGCGAGCCGGGGATTTTCGCGAAGCATTGCTTCGCTCCGGTGAGCGGCCCGACACGGGCGAGAAGCGCCGCTTCGAGCGGGCGCACACGATGTGCGCCCTGGGCCATAAGCGGAGCAGGATTGCGTAGCGCAATGGTCGGGACTGGTCAGCGCACCAGGAAGGGTTAAGACTATTGCACTAGGGCCAGGTAGCTCAGTTGGTAGAGCAGCGGACTGAAAATCCGCGTGTCGGTGGTTCAATTCCACCCCTGGCCACCATCAACTTACAGTCAAATCAGTAACTTGCTTGAGGAGCTGCGGATTTGACTGTGCCGATGCGCCAAAGGCGGATACGCTGTAAGTCCTTGATATACGTGGGTGTACGTTAACGTATTTCCCCTATATTCCCCCTGGGCTTCTCTCATAAATACCTCTATCTACGAGGTATTTATATGAGTATTGATGCAAGCAAATTTTCGAAAGAAACAAAAGCTGGATTGAAGGTCGGCAGTGATATTTCATCTGACGGGCTTATTTGGCGAAAACAATCTGATGGCACTGGAATATGGCGGTATGACTTTTCACTTCACGGATACCGTCATCGTGGGACAATCGGACCCGAGAGCAGTGGGATCAATTTCACTACTGCGAAGCGAGTATGTGAAGAAAGGAGGAAACAGGCTTTTATAAGTAAATCTGAGGCTAAGAATGGTCCGGATTATGGCAATATGCAGTTCAATGAATTCGCCGAATTATTCTTGCTTTATAGCAAGAATACCCATCGAAGCTATTGGGATAACGAATCTCGCACAAGGCAGCACCTAATCCCGCACTTCGGTGTTAGGACCTTGGGGAGCATCTCTGCCAGAAATATTGAAGACCTGATGGATGTTCTACGAACGAAGGGCTTAAAGAATTCGACCATAAACCGAGTTCTTTATTTGCTGTCTGCAGTGTTCGAATACGCCATTAGAG
>JBOIAY010000122.1:0-6565 GCA_050739255.1 Gammaproteobacteria bacterium | reverse complement strand
GTCCAAGGCGCTGGCGGTGGAATTGGCGAGCCGCCACATCACCGTGAACTGCGTGGCGCCCGGATTGATCGAGACCGACATGCTGGAAGGCCTGCCGCTGCAGGACATGCTCAAGCAGATTCCCATGGGACGCGCGGGTAAGCCCGAGGAAGTCGCGGCACTGGTGGCGTTCCTGTTCTCAGACGGCGCCGCCTACATCACCCGCCAGGTGTTTTCCGTCAACGGAGGCATGTTGTGATGAAGCGCGTGGTCGTGACCGGCATGGGCGGGCTGACAGCACTCGGTCACGATTGGGAAACCATCGGTGAGAATCTGCGCGCGCGCCGTTCCGGCGTGAAGTTCATGCAGGACTGGGCTGGGTACACGGACCTCAACACCAAGCTCGCGGCGCCGGTCGCAAGCTATCAGTTGCCGCCGCAATACAATCGCAAGAGCATGCGCAGCATGGGGCCGGTGGCACTCATGTCCACCCGTGCCACGGAACTGGCGCTGGAAGACGCGGGTCTGCTCAAGGAACCGGTGCTCACCTCGGGCCGCACCGGCATCGCGTACGGCGCCTGTTCCGGCAGCGCGGAACCGGTGGTGGCTTTCGGCCGCATGGCCACCACCGGCAACATGCGCGGCATCACCTCCAGCACCTACATCCAGATGATGAGCCACACCGGCGCCGTGAACATCAGTCTGTTCTTCGGCATCACCGGGCGCATCATCCCTTCGAGCAGCGCTTGCACCTCCGGCAGCCAGGCCATCGGTTTCGGCTACGAGACCATCAAGTACGGCAAGCAGACCATCATGATCGCCGGCGGCGCGGAAGAGCTGAGCGTTGGACCGTCCGCGGTGTTCGATACCCTGTTCGCCACCAGCACGCGCAACGACGCGCCGCACACCACGCCGCGGCCCTTCGACCGCGACCGCGACGGCCTGGTGGTGGGCGAGGGCGCCGCGACCCTGATTCTGGAGGAACTGGAGCACGCCCGGCAGCGCGGCGCGCGCATCTACGCGGAGGTGCTTGGTTTCGCCAGCAACGCCGACGGCTCCCACATCACCCAGCCCGAGGCGGACACCATGGCCATCGTGATGCAACTGGCGCTGGAGGATGCGGGCCTGCCGCCGGACGCTATCGGCTATGTCAATGCCCACGGCACCGCCACGGACCGCGGCGACATCGCGGAATCAATCGCCACCAATCAGGTATTGGGCAAACGCGTGCCCATCAGTTCGCTGAAAAGTTATTTCGGCCACACGCTCGGCGCCTGCGGTTCGCTGGAAGCCTGGCTCAGCATCGAGATGATGCGCGACAACTGGTTTGCACCCACCATCAATCTGGACAACCTGGATCCGGCCTGTGCGGAACTGGATTACCTGACCGGCGAGGGCCGCAGTTTCGAGGTGGAACACATCATGAGCAATAACTTTGCATTCGGCGGCATCAATACCAGTCTGGTTTTCCGGCGCTGGAACGGCGCTGCTGGCTGATCGTTAAAGGTTTTGATACAGCGCGTGTACATTTTTCGTAAAATCTGCAAACGATATTCCGTAACGCCGTTCATAGAACAATCTGCCGGCATGAGGAGGTTGGGCGTAATCCCGCCCCTGCGGCACCAGCCAGTAATTCTGATGGCCGACCAGCAATAACTGCACGATGGACCCCGGCAGCATGGCCAGGAAAGTCTTGCGCTGGCTGCGGTAACTGAATCCTGACACCAAAGTTTTGAAGGCCCCGATCCGGTTGGTTCCGGTCGCGAGTAGTCCAAAATCCTTGCGCAGTGGATGCATGACACGGAACCGGCTGTAGGCCGGGAATTCGTAGACCTCCTCCAGATTCCGCTGACGTGCGAACGTCACGCCGATCAGATGGCTTGCGTCGTGATCCGGATGACCGCCTTCCCAGGCCATGACATAGAGGCGTTCGATGGCGATATTTGCCAGGACTTCGCTGAGCCCCCGGTACGCATCCACAATTCTTTCGTGCAGCCGAAAATCCAAAATGTGCTTCCCGCGGCCTATCGGCAATATGTCGTTCTGCTCGATCTCCAGCTTCGACAGAACCTTGATGCTTTCCGCCATGCGCGCAGCTGAATCCGTACCGTGAACGCTGCCATGGGTCAGATAGGCGGCCAGCACGTGGTTACCCAGCCGGATTTCCTCACGCATGCGCAGCGCGGCGAAGTATTCATCGTCATTGTGAGCCAGCAAAAACAGAACGTTTGGCATGCGATGATCCTGGCGTCAAATTTGCAGCGGTGGCCGTTCCGTGACGGAGCCTCAGCGGCACGATAGGTTGATATAGTATCCGCATCAAACAGGATGCACGCACCATGCGGATGTTGTACGGAAAATTCGTAATCCTCATGCTTGGCCTGACAGTGCTCACCGCCACCACGCCGGCTTTGGCGCGACGCCACGCGCAACGCTTCACCCTGTCCGAATCCTGCACGTTGCCGCATCCGCCTACGACCACAATTTCACTCACAGGCGCGCAGGCGACGGTGGATTTCTCGCCGGAAGGCGGCGGTACGGCGCTGATCCTCAAAGCCCTGGCCGCGGCCCGGCACAGCATCCGGGTGCAGGCCTACAGTTTCAGTGACCGGCGCATTCTGACTGCACTCGGGCAGGCCAAAGCGCGTGGCGTGGACGTGCGGGTGATTCTGGACAAGACCGATGCCGAGAGCTACGAACACCACCAGCCGGTGGCGGCGGTCATCGCCGCGGAAGGCATTCCGGTGTGGATTGATGCCTCGGTGCGCATCGCGCACAACAAACTCATGATTATTGACGGCAATGATCTGATTACCGGTTCCTACAACTTCACCTATTCCGCAGCCCATTACAACGCCGAAAACCTGCTGTATATCCGGAATGCAACGGCTTTGGTCAAAGCCTATATCGCGAACTGGAACTGGCGGCAAAGCTGCGCGAAATCCTACAGCAGCCACTGACCGTAAGTCATAAGTAATAGGACATCTGCCTGTTTGGCTTGGGCGTACTCTTAATCGGCCTCGCGGGCCTGCGCCGGCGCATGCGTTGAAGCCGCGCAGCCCAGGATCAAGTTCCTGTTTGAACAACCTCCGGCGATGGAGGTTGTTTTTTTGGGACTGGATAACCCACCTGGCGAGAGGTTCTCCGATTCGGTTCAAAAGTGACGGAATTCTTTACACTTTTCAATTTTGGGCGATTTCGGCGGAAAGTCAGGCGTGGCAGGGGCTGCAGGACAAAATCACTGATTTCGCGATTTTGACTGTCGAAAAACTTTACACTTTGAGGTATTGGCGCAATCGGTGAAATTCATAACCCATTGATTCGGCTGAATTTCATTGTCTTGGCACGGAACTTGCTTTATTTTAGGCATCGTAACTGTTCAAGGATTGAGGACACTACCATGCGTAAACATCTATTCATCTCTGCCGCACTGGCACTGGCCGCCGGTTTAGGCTTGGTCTCATTCGGCGCTCAGGCGACGCCAATCCCTGTCAACCTGTCCGGTTGTGCGGGCCAAACCACCTGTACTGATAATGGCGTAACCTTCACCGGCTGGGAATACACCAGCAGCGGCTGGCAGGCGGCGCCACTTACTTATAAGAACGATCCCCATGGTGAATCCGGTCTCGGTGTCGAGTGCAGCTTCGCCTCCGGTCCCAAGTGCATCCAGGGTGACGGCACGCAAGGCCCTGGCAACCAACTCGAAATCAACGCCACACCCTGGCAGATGATCGGGGTGAATATCGGCAGCCTCAAATTGAGCAGCCTTTTGCTGGGTGTGGGCTCCGTGGACAGTCAGGGCGGCAAGGGCAACCCCGAAACGGCATTTCTGCTGGCCGGATTGTGCACCAGTCCGGCATGCGTCATCGCGGAGGTGAACTATTATGTTGGCAGTAACGCGGACAATACCAGCCTCTTCACCTTCTCGCCGGAAGGCTTGAGCAACTTTTTCCTGACGCCCCGCTTGTTTGCCAATTCCAACCCGGCCCCCGATGCCAATATCTTGCTGGCGAGCTTGGCCTACAACGTGACCGTGCCAGAACCAGCGGAGCTCGGCATGTTCGGCTTGGGCGTGCTCCTGATCGGCTTGTTCGCGGGTCTGCTCCGACGCATGCGCTAAAGCCGCACAGTCCAGGATCAATTTCCTGTTTGAACAACCCCTGGCGACGGGGGTTGTTTTTTCGGACCCGATAATGCGCTTGGCGGGGGGGTGCTCCGTCGGGTTCAAAAGTGTCGGAATTCTTTACACTTTGCGATTTTCGGCGATTTCAGCGCAAAGCCAGGCGTAGCACGGGCTGCAGGGCCAAAACCACCGATTTTACGATTTTGACTGTCGAAAAACTTTACACTTTGAGGTATTGGCGCAATCGGTGAAATTCATAACCCATTGATTCGGTTGAATTTCATTGTCTTGGCACGGAACTTGCTTTATCCTAGGTACCGTAACTGTTCAAGGATTGAGGACACTACCATGCGTAAACATCTACTCATCTCTGCCGCACTGGCACTGGCTGCCGGTTTAGGGCTTGCCTCCTTCGGTGCCCAGGCCACGCCCATCACGACTGTGGATCTGTCCGGCTGCGGCGGCCATTTTAAATGTACCAACAGCGGTGTCACCTTTCAGGGCTGGGAACTCAAACCCTCGGATAAATTTGGCAAGGCCAAGCTGACCTACAAGGCGGACGGCCCGAATGAAACCGGCTTGGGCGTGGCATGCACCTACAGCAGCAACCCCAAGTGCGGCCAGGACGAGATCAACAACAACCCATTCCAGTACATCTCGGCGAGCCTCGGCTTCAGCTTCAGCAGCCTGTCCGTTGGTGTCGGTTCGGTGGACAGTGGTGGTGACCCTGGCTATGAAACGGCGGCGATTTACGGCTCCACCTGTGCTAATTACAACAAGTGTGGTGTAGCCGATCTCCTCGATAGCTACACCTTCAATGGCACCAATAAAACTTGGACCTTCGACTTCACGTCTGCTGACCTCAGCAGCTTCAGTTACCTGTATGTGACGACGGGTGGAGGCGAAAATTTCGACAACATTCTGTTGGCGAGCCTGTCGTACACCGTGTCGGTGCCCGAGCCCGCGGAGCTCGGCATGTTCGGCTTGGGCGTACTCCTGATTGGCCTGTTCGCGGGCCTGCGCCGGCGCATGCGCTAAAGACGGCTGTTCGAGTTCAGTCTAAACCAAGCAATCCCCGGCAACGGGGATTGCTTTTTTCCGGACTCGATAAGCTGCCTGGCGGGGGATGCTGCCCGGTCCGGCTCGAAAGTGTCGAAATTCTTTACACTTTGCGATTTTCGGCGATTTTGACGGAAAGCCAGGCGTGGCGCGGGCTGGCGGGACAAAATCACTGATTTCACGATTTTGACTGTCGAAAAACTTTACACTTTTGATATTTTATCGGAAACGGAAAAAATAAATAGTCAGGAAAATCAATTACTTGCAGACTTGGCATACAATTTGCCTTGTTTATAGTGTCAGAATCAGGGCAGCGGCCCTCGGGCCACGGACGGCTGACAGGTTTCAGGGAATGTACTTCACGGTTTTTCAGGAGACGAACATGCGTAAATCTTTACTCACTTCACTGGCGCTGAGCTGCTGCGCATTCCTGGGTCTGGTGGCGTTCGGCGCCCATGCCATGCCCATCCACACTTTTAATCTTTTGAAGGCCGGTGGCAGCCCAAGCTATACGTTCACTTATGGTGATCCGCAAACCCTGACACTCAGTGGTTGGGAATACGACAGTGGCGTTTGGACTTCGGCCAACATGGTTTCCAAGTGCCCTGCGGGCCTCAACGCTGCGTGTGATAACAACACTGTCTTTACCGGCGCCGAGACCGGCGTAGGCGTCGCCTGTAACTCAGCAGGCTTGAGCCTGCCGGACCAAGTCTGTAACCAGCACGAGATCGGCACCACGCCGTGGCAGATGATTGACGCGAACATCAGCGGACTCTCCTTTAGCAGCATCACGATTAGCCTCGGCTCGGTCAACGGGACAGGCACAGGCGGTTATGAAACGGCGTATGTGCTCGGAGCAAACTGCCAGGTAGGTGGTGGGTGTACGTATGCGATAATCGCAGGAGGACAGACCGGATTAAATGCGTGCACCGATTATGGCACTGGTGGTTCAGATACGTGCTCGTTCACCTTCACCCCAGCGGAGCTTACAAACAGCGATGGGAACCTTTACAGCGATATCTGGATTACGCCCAGTCTTACTGACCAGAGTTGCTCCAACACTGTGAGTCCACCTGATTGCAACAACGCCAACATCCTGATGGGCGGGCAGTTTACTTTCAGCCCGACGACAGTACCTGAACCCGCCGAGCTGGGTATCTTCGGACTCGGTATCCTGCTGATTGGCTTGTTCGTGGGCCTGCGCCGTCGCCAGACACACTGACAGCCACATCTAATAACTAACTAGGTTCGTTTCCTCTTGAGCGACCCCCGGTAACGGGGGTCGCTTTTGTGTGCCGAGCATGTATGACAGCTTGGGGGTGCAAGTCCCCTACCCAACCTGATGGAGGTGAAGGGTTAGCGAAGTGCCAGGGCGTCGTCGTGAGGCGGGGTCTGAAAGCAGCA
>JBOIAY010000121.1:0-11161 GCA_050739255.1 Gammaproteobacteria bacterium | reverse complement strand
CAGCAGGTTCGCACCGGCTGTGACTACGACATCACCGCTCTTCAAGCCCTCGTTCACCAGCGCAACATTGCCCTGCACTGTGAACAGCTTGATCGGGTGTTGCGAGACCGTCGAGGATTCAGGATCCACCAGCCACACCGCTGGGCCGGCTGGTTCTTCGACTACCGCTGTCAACGGCAATACATAGGCAGATTGCTCTCCGGTGCTCGGCAGGTGCACATAGGCAGTCATGCCAAGCAACATGGCGGCATCGGGTTTCAGCACCGTGATGTGTGCGTCATAGGTGCGCGTGGTCGGATCGGTATCCGGATCAATCTGGCGCAAACGCGCTGGGTATTCCTTGTCGGGGCTGGCCCACAAAGTCACATACAGACCCTTGGCATCCCGCAACTGATCCACGCGCGACTCCGGGACATTGATCACCACTTCCCGGTCACCATCCTTGGCAATGCTGATGACCGCCTTGCCGGTGTCCACAACCTGCCCGACATCCGCATTGATCGCGGTCACGACGCCGGTGACCGCCGCCCTCAGGGTGGCATAGTCGGCTTGATTGCTGGCCTGATCGTATTGGGCCTGTGCCATTTGAAGCTGAGAGTTTGAGGTGTCAGAGTTGGCCTTGTCGTGATCATATTCCGCCTGACTGATGAAATTCTGCTTCACCAGCTGCGCATCCCGGTCTAGAGTCTGCTTTGCCAGCGCGGCCTGAGTGTGCGCGGCGTCGAGTTGCGCCTGGGCCGCCTGTCGATTCAGATTGAGTTGCGCGGGATCCAGTTGCAGCAAGGGCTGGCCGGCGGCCACGTGTTGGCCGACCTCCACCAGACGCTTCAACACCGTGCCGGTGACGCGAAATCCCTGATTGCTCTGAAACCGGGCCGTGACGGAACCAGAATAGGTAGCCCCCACTGACTGTCTTGACTGTCCGACGACGAGGGTCTGGACCGGGCGGATGTCTTCGGCCGTCTGTTGTTTGTGGCCGCAAGCCGCAAGGAGAGCGGTCATCGCAAGTATCGCAATCGCCGCACGCTGCATGCTTGACCCTCCGATACAAAATTACTGCGTGATTACCCCAATTCCATGACGTGGCTGTCAGGGCTCATCGCGCCTATGGCTATGCCGATGCCTAATCACTTCAACTCAGCGTATCCATTCACCTTGTCGAGCTTGGTGACAAAGCGTGCCACCCAGAAATCAATCAGGTCATGCAGCTGCGTGGGGGCCGGCTGTTCGCCCCGGGTCACCGTCTTCACGGTCTCGCGACTGTCCACAGTTTCGCCGAGCACTCTTCCGGTCTGGGCATCAACGGCTTCGCTTTCGATGGATACCCGTAAAACATATGGATCCATGCCCACCGCCATCCGGCCCAAATTAAACAACGCGGTCAGCGGTATGAAATCCCTGGGTTTCAGCGCAGGTTTCACCTCCACCACACCCACCACTGCGACGCGGATGCGCGCCACGCCCGGCCCGGGTGTCGTCACAACCTGATAGTGCCGGCTCAAGGCGGCTGTCAGGCGCGCCTGATAGTAATCCGTGATCTTCATCAAACGCGCGGGATCCAGCGGCTGGAATTTGGTGCCAGTGTTAATGATTACCACGGGCGTTTCGATGATGAACTTCTGGTACTGGCGAGGCTGGATACCGGGGGCGATGTAGTGCGCATAGCCCGGATCAGCAGAGTCGATCTTCAAAAGATTGTAGTCGGACAGAAAACCCGAATACCGGGGCGCCGTCTCATTGCGTGAGGGCTTGACTTGTTGAGAGCTGCAACCCGCGCACACTGTTACCAACAGACTTGCCAGAAAAATCAGACTGTATTTCTGCGTTGCTTTGGTCATAGCCGTCTCCATTACTTGTACGTTCACGACCTCAGATACACCCTGACACCCTGAGTCGGAAGTTCTACTTTCGCGTGCAGACAAACTTTATATAGACATAGTTTTTGCTGCTGGCGGAGGTACCGCGCATAAACCGGCCGCCGCTCGGACTCATGTTGAGCTGACTGCGTGCACCTTGCGAAAGGATCCGGTAATGACCGTCGCAGGCATCATACATCTGCCGGTTTGCATCCTGCTGCCGCATCTGGATATCCGACGCGCTGCCGTCGGCCTGATACCGGACCATGCCAAAATCCGATCCCGTGGTCGGGCCGTACGGACCACCCGGCTTTGCCATCATCTCCGCGGTGGTGACCGCGCAGCCGGCTGTGAACAAACATACGAGACTGACAATAAATATCTTGGTGCGAATCATGACGGGTTCCTCGTTTTTGCCTTGGCATTATGAACCTTGAGGGGCACGATCCGGCGCGGCCGGTACCGGCGTCGCCCGCGTCCAGATGACGGTCTTGCCAAACACCGAGCCTCCGACAGTAATTTTCAAGCTGCCGTCAGGGGCAAGCGTGAGCTTGCATTGGTAGGATTTGCCGCTTGCGGGAGAGTACAGCGTGCCACCGTCCCAGACATTATCGCCTGCATAATGGAATCCGGCCAACAAGGCCAGCCCCAGGATGGGCCGGGTGCGCAAGGCCTTGTCGGGGTTGAGCCGGTCCACTTTCGGTTTACCGGCCATCCCCTGGGGACCATCGGCGGGAAACAGCGGTGCCTTCAGCCACACGACACGGCCGTTATAGACGTCCTGGGCATTCTCGATTTCCACTTTCGCGCTACCGTCGTTGGTGAGCCAGGTGCCGAGGATGGCCTCCGCTCCATTATTAGCGTAGACGGCTGCCGAGAGCGCGACCAGACCGAACGTGAGACCGAATAACAAGGTGCGCATGACAGCCGTTCTCCTCAACAGTCAGTCCTAAGCCAGGTGGGTTTTTTTAGGAAAGTCGCTGATTTCAGCGAATCAAACCGTACTCTTGCCCTTCAAGACCTGTCAATAGGCCGATATGCCCACCCCTGTGAGGCGTGCACCAGCCTCCGGCTTACCGGCCGGGATCGCAATTCTAAAAACCGCGATGGTGCTAATGCGAGAGCGCCGCTTCCAGCTCCGCGAACGTCCAGGCAATACCGCTGGTGTCTATCTGCATACCGAGCTGGCGGCCTATCTGGCGCGCGGAAAACAGCCCGCGGATAGCCGGTCCGGTCGGTGTGCGTTCGATGACGATGGTGTGCTGACGGCCGGTGCGCTTCAGAGTCTCGATGATATCACCCACACTGGATTGCGCCACATCCGACATGGCGAGCGCTTCGAGTTTGTCACGCGGCGTCATGATGTCGCGCACCAGCACTTCGCTGCGGCTCACGCCCATCGCCTGTTGAAAGCGCATCGGGCGCATGCCCTTGATATCATTGAGCGTGATAAGCCCGAGCAGATCACCAGACTCATTGAGAACGAACAGCAAGCGCACACGCGCATTCTTCATGCGCTCCTCGGTCTTCTCGATCGGCAGGTTCGGATCCACGGTGGCTGCCATCACACGGTTCAAGTCCGTCATGACGTCAATGGCGGGACTCTGCAACGATGCATGTTCCGGGAGCCGGTGCGTGGGACGCATCAGAACCGTGTCGGCCGTCGCCATCATCACGGACAAGGCCTTGAATTTTGCAGTCACGAAATTCCTCTTACTGTCATGCAGATATAACTCGCTCTTGCGGCCATGAGTATAGCGCAGGCTTTCAATAACGTCACCGGATGCTGCACGCCAAGGGTCTTTGAGGGCGGGCGCTGTTACCACAACCAAGCCGGCTGAATGTACGCGCATAAATTGCGCATTCCTGGAGCATGTACCCGCATGTTACAATTCCGCAACCAGAACGGCATTGAAACACAACGGTTTTCCGATCGTGTCAAAAAAAATCCGCATTACCAACGTGCATCTCGATCTCGGCGCCAGCCGGCGCGGTACCGACATGGGCTCCTCGGCCATGCACGTGGCCGGCGTGGTGCCCGCGCTGGAGAAACTCGGGCATCATGTGGTCGGCATGCGCCATGTCGGCCAGGTCTCGATGGAATCGGCCGAGATCGGCAACCCCAGAATGCGTTATCTCAAGGTCATTGAGGAAGTGTGTCGCGAACTGGCGGATGATGTGGAAAGCACCTTTGAACGGGGCGAGTTTCCCTTGATCCTCGGCGGCGATCATTCCCAGGCCATCGGTTCCATTGCCGGCGCTGTGCGTTATTTCAAACAGCAGGGCAAAGAGCTCGGTGTGTTCTGGTGCGATGCGCACGCCGACATGAACACGCCCCAGACCAGCCATTCCGGAAATATCCATGGCATGCCACTGTCCACGCTGCTCGGCATGGGTCCGAAGGAACTGACCGGCATCAGCGGCCAGGTTCCGGCACTCAAACCCGAGCATGTGGTGATCTTCGGAGTGCGCGATGTGGATGCCGAGGAAGCCAGGCTGGTGAAGCAAAGCGGCGTGCGCGTGTTCACCATGAGCGAAATTGACGCACGCGGTGACGCGGCCTGTCTCGAAGAAGCCATGCAGATTCTCGGCCGTGCCAGTGCAGGAATTCATCTTTCCTACGATCTGGACGGTTCGGATCCCTCGGTCGCACCGGGCACCGGCACGCCAGTACCCGGTGGACTCAACTTCCGTGAATCGCACCTGGTGTGTGAAGTGTTGGCGAAAAGCGGCCGGCTCACCAGCATGGAAGTAGTGGAACTCAATCCCATCCTCGACATCGAGAACCGCACCGGCAAATTTGCAGTATGGCTGATTCAGTCGGCTCTCGGCCGTACCATCTTGTGGAACTGAACTCAAAGCTATTGCGCTTGGCATAGATTTGTTGCGCATCGTTCTGCATATCACGTGGATATTTTTATGGGCAAACACGTAAAAGAATTCACCGAATTCCGCCGCAAGATGAACCAGCGCATCCTCGCGGAAGATAACCGCGTCATCAAACGGATGTTTTCCGTGGACAGCCTCACCTATCAGGATGGCGCGCTACCGGCCAAAACCAAGGAACTGCTGGGGCTCACCGCCTCCATGGTGCTGCGCTGCGACGACTGCGTCGCCTACCACATCAGCCAGTGCCTGGAGCGCGGCTCCAGCCGCGACGAGATCATGGAAGCCATGAGTGTGTCCTTGGTAGTGGGCGGCACCATCGTCATCCCGCACCTGCGCCGCGCGGTCGCATTTTTGGATGAAGTGGCAGGTGCGATGCCGGAACCATGACTCCCCCGCGCCAATCATGACCGTGTAGATCTGGCGAGATTTCAGCCATCATCAGCACGAGGTCCAAGAACACGCGTGAGTCTGGCACTAGAAGCAGCCAGGGTGTGCCGAAACGCGCAGTTTCGTGAAAAATCCGGACGGATTCGGACGTAAAGAAATTGTGAGGATTGTGAGGTTTGACAAAGGTAATTAGGGCGTTTCGTAACCATAGGCATAGGATAAGTGCTTATGATTGTTGGGAAATCCAGTCATTTTGCCTGTGCGGCCAACTTTTTGAGGGGTCGCAAGTGCATTTTCTGTGGTTCGTTTTGGGTGCTTCACACCGCGCGCGGCTACGTGAAATGCCGGCACTGTGGCAAGAGTAAAAGCCTCGCCAAGCTGCGACGTGAGATCGAGATACTCAAAGGCTTCTACCAACTGCAGCCGGCCTACCGCCTGGCCCAGGATCTGGGTGTCGATACCAAGGTCATCACGCGCGTCTACCAACGTCTGCGTGAATCCCTGTTCCATGTCACCGAACTCGAAGGCGGCAAACTCAAGGGCGAGATCGAACTGGATGAGGCCTACTTCGGGGGCCGCCGTAAGGGTAAACGCGGTCGCGGGGCCGCGGGCAAAAGTATCGTGTTTGGCCTGCTGGAACGCGATGGACGCGTCTATACCCGGGTTGTGACCCACCTGACCGCCGAGGAACTCATGCGCCACATCCAAGCCCATACCCGCAAGGGCTCGGTCTATTACACCGACGCCTTCCGCGGTTATCAATCCCTGAAACGCTACGGCAAACATCATGTGGTCAGCCACCGGCACACCTTCGTCAGCCCCAAGACCCGCAACCACATCAACGGCATCGAGGGCTTCTGGAGCTATGCCAAGCATGTGCTCTACAATTACCGTGGCGTTTCGCGCTACCATTTCCCCATGTACCTCAAAGAGATCGAGTACCGTTTTAACCACCGCCGCGAGAACCTCTTCAAGCGGTTCCTGAAACTCTATTTTGGTTACGTTTCGCCCTAATTACCTTGACAAAACGCCCTCAAAACAGTAGAATCTAACCTAGGATCGAGCATCCAGAAGGCGAAGGCCCCTCCGGGGGCATGCAATGAAAGCCTCCGTATGGGGGCGTGTAAGGAACCGAACAGGAAACACCATATCGACCTCACCGAGGCCGGCGGGGTTTCAGGTCGATTAAGATGTCGTTTCCGGCAACCCGCCGGAGATGAATTCAAAAATTTATGCTTTCTACAGCATAGCCGGTGCTTGATCAACCGGTGCAAGGCGATCAATAAAGCTGTGACCAACCCGTCTCTACGGGCGGCGTTACACTACTAAGCAGCCCTCGTCTTCAAGGCGAGGGGTTTCCACGATCCCCGAAGCCGACACCAAACGCCACGTCTGTGGCGATCCCTAAAAAAGCACGACCACGAACTGCATTTTCATAGCGGTTTTGCGTGGCGTGTTTTCATCATGGCGTTACGGCGCATTTTGTGCAGCCGCCGAATCTCCGCCTGAAATCCGAATCACGAAAGACGGTCGTCCACCCGGTCACTTAGGTGTGACTGCCGCCGCATTACATGAGAGCGCACTAAATCGTTGAATCAAAACTATTTTCCGTGCCTCTCGTTCAGACCTGCTGCACAAATCCAACCGCGCGCCCACAAGGCGCGCGGTTTTTTTTAACAAAAGGAGCAACATGAGCCACTTACACATACACATGAAGCCAAACCTGCTGGCTGCTGCCATCCAGGCAGCGATTGCGCAGGCGCCCGACATCATGGCGCGCTGTCCTCCGAAGTGGGCACACGTCGATTCGGAGGGTCCCCTGGTGAGCGATATGCTCAACCGGGTCATTATCCCGTTGAGACGTAGCCACTCGCCCAATAATTTCAAGCGATCGCATTCTGACAAGGACTGTGCATATAAAACGGCACGGGACCGCAAGCAGATCCTCAAGCGTGGCGCAGCTGAACTGCAGTTAATCGACCCTGAACTTAAAACTCTCGATCAGTTAAAACCGTGGCACCTCGCGATTCTTTTCGGCTGGTTGGGCACTCGCCATTTGGCCGACAAAACCGTGTTCGACATAGCGGTCGCCTGGCGCGGCACGCTCAAGTTTCTCGGGCTCGATCCCCAGAAGTACCTCCCAAGGCATAATACCGACCTGCTCAGCGCAATCGATGTGCCAGTGACCTATGTCCCGGGAAGCCGCGATCGCAGCCTGACTGGTAATGGCATCAACTTCGAGGCGCTTATAGGTAAAATCGAGGCAATTGATCCGCTGGTAGGGGCGATCGTACGCTATATAAAGGTACGCGGACTGCGCGTTAAGGAGGGCCTGTTGTTTCGCCCTCATGCCGATGTTGACCTTGATCAAAATACATCGCGCGTCATCCGCGGGGCAAAAAGCGGACGCCGGCGCAATCCGAGCAAGCAGATTGGTCTCGACGAGACAACCCGTTCCGTCATCATCGAACTCCAGAAATTTGCGCACGCTGAGAAGGATAGTCTTATCCCGCCACACCTTACATTGAGGCAATTCCAAGCACACTTTTACCGGGTGATGGAGCAAGTGGGGTTTACAAAGCATGACTGTGGCACAACCCCGGTCGGTTTTCGTTACGAACTCGCACAAGTGTTGTACAAGTCGATAACGGGCGAATGGCCACCAATCCGCGGCGGAGGGCATGTTTCGGCCGAGCTTGACTACGCCGCGCGCAAAGCAGTTGCGTCCTTCTTAGGGCATAATCGAATTGAGAGTTGTATTGCGTATTTGGGGCAGAGCCCGTATGGATGGGTAACGCAGAAAAGCAACGCCCAGCGCCCGAACGCGCGCACCCGCGCGCATCTCCGGGGGCCCTGGATCCTCTAGCGTCACCCCCGGTCGCGGGTACGCACGGCTGCCGGCCCGGTAACTCCCGCGAGCGCACGCCCGTGATTTGAACGCGGCCAAAAACATTGAAGCCGAAGCCCAAAGGCTTCAGGCCGAGACTACCGCGAGGAACGCGGGATGTGAAGCGCGGGAAGCGGCCAAAGGCAGGACCGCGGAGATCGTTCCGTTGTTCAAGCCCTCCGCTTTGAACCGCGAATCTGTCAAAAGCCATGCCGTGACGAGTCCCAGTGCGCGACGCCGGGAGCGGCGGCGCATGGGGACATGACGGGATTCCGAAACCCGGATTGACTTACCAGCGGTGATAGGCGGGATGCCCGGGCTTCACCGCCACAAACGTGCCGCGGCAGCTGTCGCAGACGTTGCCGCCGGCGATGAGCTCGCCTTCCACCACCGCACGGTCTGCGGTTGACTCCACCACGCGCGCGCGCAACTGCAACGGGCCATGTGAAGGCGTTGGGCGTCTCAGGGTGATGGCGTAATCAGCCGTCACGGTGCAAGGCGGATGATCCGCGCCGGCTTTCTGCATCAGGTGCCAGGCTGCGGTCCAGTTGCAATGACAGTCCAGCAGCGTGCCGATGATGCCGCCGTTCAGCATGCCGGGGAACGCCTCGTGGTGGGATTCCGGCGTCCACTCGCACACGACTGCATCGCCTTGCACGAAACTCTTGATGCGCAGACCTTTCGGATTCGCCGGTCCGCAGCCGAAACAGATGCCCTCCGGCGCATAGCTGTCCTGCAGGGATTTTTCCGTCACGCCCGGCTTCCCGCGCTTACGTGTGGCAGAAAAATCTCCGCCAGCATGCAGCGTACGCTGCCGCCGGCGCAGTTTTCAATCGTGTTCACGGGGCTCGAAATAATACGCGCGTATTTATTGATGGCATCGCGTTGCGTCGGTGTGAGGCTGTGCTCGGCGCGCATGGACATGGCGAGCACGCTGCCGCCGTGACGGGTGCCGATCTGCAGCACGTTACCGGCAAATTGGCTCATTTGCTGCGCCGTGACCGGGATAACCTCATGGCCGGTTTCCTCTAGCCGCTTCTGGATACTTCGGCGTTCGCTCGCTTCCGGAATGCTGGCCAGACAAAGCATTGTGAAACGATCGCCAATGCTCATCATGACATCCGTGTGATAGATAGGCTGGCCGGTGCCATCCACGGCCTGGAATGCAATCACGTCGTATTCCAGTCTGGTGGCCCATTCTTTCAACAGTTTTGCATCGGTGCGTGGCGACAGACAGGCATACACCATGCGATGGGCCCGGTCCAGCACCAGACTGCCGGTGCCTTCCAGAAACCGGCCCTCCAGTTCCGCGCCGGACAGGTCTGTGATACGGCCGACCTGGTAGCCGCGCTCCTTGTGCAACGCCTCGATTATGTCCGGGCGGCGTTCCCAGCGGCGGCTTTGCGCCAGCATCGGATACAGATACACACAACCATCTGCATGAAAGCTGACCCAGTTGCCAGGGAACACGGCGTCCGGGGTCCAGGGTTCGGGCGAGTCCTCGAACACCTCCACGGTCACCCCGTGTTTTCGCAAACTGGCCACCAGCACATCGAATTCCTGCAACGCCAGCGCCTGGGGTTCCTCTACGTCAAGCGTGGGGCTTTGAAACGAATTTGATGCAGCGGTCTCGGCGTTCGTGCCGAAACGCGCCGGCCGGATCATGAGCACGGCGTTTGCAATCTGGGATGCGGTGGTGGCCATCATTGATTTGCAGGATGAGTAGTGATGCGGTGAAATCTTACACTAAAAGACCGGGAATCAGGCGCGCCCTGCCGATAGGCCCCGCCAAGTGGTAAAGTTCACGCGCGCCTTCACAAAACCGTCCGGGAGTTTACCGTGCCTTCTGGCTTGACCCGCGGAGACCGCCTGCCTGATTTCAGCCGCCTAAACCATGCAGGTGAGCCGCGCATGCTGTATGACCTGCAGATGGGGCAGCCGCTGGCGCTTTTTGTATTCGACGACCCGGATTCTGCGGATACGCGAGCGGCCCTCGCCGCGCTCGGCAACAATAAATCCAACCGGGAACAGATCACCTGCATCGCGCTGGTGCGTGGCACACCAGCACAGTGCAACGGCCTTGTCAACGCTGCGTCATCGGAACTGACGGTGCTCGCGGACGATGGTGCCGTGACGGCACATCTGCTCGGGCCCGGGCCGGCGGGTCAGCGCCTCATCACCGCGTTTGCCCTGGATCCCAATCTACGCGTCATTGAACGCATTGAACACTCGGCCAATGGAAGTCTCACACAATTCCTGCAGCGGGTGACGGCCGTTTATTCGGGTGCGGTGCCGCGAACTCCGCAAATCCTGCAGCAACAGGCGCCGGTGCTATTTATCCCGCGCGTGCTGGATGCCGGTTTTTGCACTGAACTTATCACGTACTTTGAACAGGTAGGCGGGCAGCCCTCCGGGACCGCGTATATTGAAGGTGACAAGGCCCTGTGGCGGCTGGATCCTGCCGTGAAGATGCGCCGCGACGTATATATAAAGGAAGGCGCATGGCTGGAACGCGTCAAGGAGGTGCTGGTCAGGCGCGTGCTGCCGGAAATCAAGCTCTGCTTCCAGTATCAGGTTACCCAGCACGAAGTGTTCAAACTGGTCTGTTACGATGCCCAGACCGGCGGCTATTTTCACCCGCACCGCGACAATGAATCCCGCGACACCCAGCACCGGCGCTTCGCCATGACCTTGAACCTGAATACCGGGGACTACACCGGCGGACAACTGCATTTCCCGGAATTTGGTGCTGACCTGTATGCGCCGGAGCGCGGTGATGCAATTATCTTTTCCTCATCGCTGCTGCACGAAGTTATGCCGGTCACAGCAGGCAAACGCTACGTATTACTGGGATTCTTTTTTGGCGATGCGGAAAGCATCGCGCCGGTGAAATACGTTCCAACACACTGAATTTTTGGCACAAACGGTCTGTAACAAGATCCGTGAGTCAGCCCACTGTTGTTCTCCCCATGCAATCAATAAAAAAACCCGATGGTCTTTCGACCACCGGGGTTCGTGTTTAGAGCCTGGCGATGACCTACTTTCGCATGGGGAGACCCCAAACTATCATCGGCGCTGAGCAGTTTCACTTCCGAGTTCGGGATGGGATCGGGTGGTTCCCACTCGCCAATGTCGCCAGGCA
>JBOIAY010000120.1:0-7343 GCA_050739255.1 Gammaproteobacteria bacterium | reverse complement strand
TTGCCGCACCGACCGAAGCTCAGGTACAGGCGTGGCCGGTAATCCGTGAAGGCCGGAACACGCTCATCGCCGCGCCCACTGGTTCCGGCAAGACACTGGCGGCCTTTCTGGCCGCTATTGATGAGCTGGTGCGTGCCGGTCTTGAGCAGGGTTTACGGGATGAATGCAGCGTGTTGTACGTCTCGCCGCTCAAGGCGTTGTCCAACGACATCCAGAAAAACCTGCAACAGCCGCTGGAAGGCATTCGCGCGGAACTGCTGAACCAGGGATTGCCGGACGTGGATATCCGCGCCTGGGTGCGCAGTGGTGACACGCCCCAGAGCGAGCGCGAACGCATGCGCCGCACGCCGCCCCATATTTTGGTTACGACGCCTGAGTCTCTCTATATATTGCTGACCTCGGAATCGGGACGGCGCATGCTGGCCACGGTGCGCACGGTAATCGTGGATGAGATTCACGCGTTGGCCGGCAACAAGCGCGGCTCGCATCTGGCTTTGTCGCTCGAACGTCTGAATGCATTGTGCGGCAGCACGCCGGTGCGCATCGGTCTGTCGGCCACGCAGAAGCCCATTGAAGAAGTTGCGCGCTTTCTTACTGGCGTGGATCAGAACTGCACCATCATCAATACCGGCCATATACGCGAGCGCCAACTGCATCTGGAAATGCCGAAATCACCGCTCGGCCCGATCATGGCCAACGAAGTGTGGGCAGAAATTTACGACCGGCTGGCGGAACTCATCCTTTCTCACAAAACTACACTGATTTTTGCGAACACCCGGCGCTTGGCGGAACGTGCGGCGCGGCATCTCGCAGAGCGCATCGGCGAGGAACACGTCACCGCGCATCACGGCAGTCTGGCGCGCGCCCACCGCCTGGATGCGGAGCAGCGTCTGAAGCGCGGCGAGCTGAAAGCGCTGGTGGCCACGGCTTCCCTGGAACTGGGCATAGACATCGGTGAAGTGGACCTGGTGTGTCAATTGGGTTCGCCACGCAGTATCGGCACGTTCCTGCAACGTGTGGGCCGTTCCGGTCATGCCGTAAGCGCGCTGCCGGAAGGCCATCTGTTCCCCCTGAGCCGCGATGAACTGGTGGAATGTGTGGCATTGATGGATTGCGTACGGCGCGGCGAACTGGACCGAATCCGGTTTCCGGTCGCGCCTCTGGACGTGTTGGCACAGCAGATTGTCGCGGAAGTCGCAGCACGAGAATGGGACGAAGCGGAGTTGTTCGAGCGTTTCCGGCGTGCTTATCCCTATCGCGAATTGACGCATGAGGCATTCACGGGCGTGCTACGCATGCTGGCGGATGGATTTTCCACGCGTCGCGGCCGGCGCAGCGCGTATCTGCATCGCGACGCGGTGAACGGCAAGCTACGTGGCCGGCGCTGCGCACGTCTTGTCGCGATCACCAACGGCGGCGCTATTCCAGACCAGTTCGATTACGACGTAGTGCTGTCGCCGGAAGGGTTGCGCGTCGGCACGCTCAATGAGGATTTTGCCTTTGAGAGCATCCCCGGCGATATTTTCCAGTTGGGCAATACCAGCTACCGTATCCTGAAACTGGAGCAGGGCAAAGTATATGTAGCCGACGCCAAGGGTCAGCCGCCGAATATCCCGTTCTGGTTCGGCGAAGCGCCGGGCCGCAGCGCAGAATTGTCCGCTGCGGTTTCGCGTCTGCGCGCGAAAGCCGACGCTTTATTAAATTCCCCTCTCCACCCGCGAGCGGGAGGAGAGGGCGAGGGTGAGGTGGGTGTATCAGAGCAGCAGACAGTGCTACAACAATGGTTCCGCGAAGAGCTGTGTCTGGAGCCTGCCGCCGCGATGCAGCTAGCGGAATATCTCGCCGCTTCTCGCGCTGCGCTGGGCGTTCTGCCAACACAGGACACGGTAGTGTTCGAGCGTTTCTTCGACGAGACCGGCGATCAGCATCTGGTGATCCATGCGCCCTTCGGCTCGCGCCTCAACCGCGCCTGGGGCCTGGCGCTGCGTAAGCGTTTCTGCCGCAAGTTCAATTTTGAATTACAGGCCGCGGCACTGGAAGACACCATCGTGCTGTCACTCGGCGCCACCCACAGTTTTCCACTGGAGGAGGCAGCGCGTTATCTGCATTCCGCCAGCGCCCGCGAGGTCTTGGAACAAGCAGTGCTAGCCGCGCCCATGTTCGGCACCCGCTGGCGGTGGGTCGTGACCACGGCGCTCGCAGTGCAGCGCAACCGCAATGGCAAGCGCACGCCGCCCGCGTTCCAACGCACCGACGCGGAGGATCTGGTGGCGCTGGTGTTTCCGGATCAACTGGCCTGTGCCGAGAATCTCGCGGGTGCGCGTGAGATTCCTGATCATCCACTGGTGCAACAGACCTTGAACGATTGCCTGCACGAAGTCATGGACGTGGATGCGTTTATAAATGTTCTGCAGCGTCTCGAATCCGGCGAGCTCAAAGTGGTGGCGCGGGATCTTTCCGCACCGTCGCCGCTCGCCCAGGAAATCCTCGGCGCCCGGCCGTATGCATTCCTCGACGATGCGCCTGCCGAAGAGCGACGCACGCTGGCGGTGCAATCGTGCGGCGTCATGAGCCTCGAAGAAGCAGGTGAGTTGGCGCAGCTTGATCCGCAAGGCATCGCGCGGGTGCGTGCGGAAGTCTGGCCCGATCCTCGCAACGCTGACGAACTGCACGATGCGCTCACGGTATTGGGGTTTTTCACCGAGAGCGAAGGTTTGCGTAGCCCACTCTACGATGGTGCGCTTGATTCTAAATTAGCTCCCTCGCCCCCTTCAGGGGGAGAGGGTGGGGGTGAGGGGGGATTAAATTTTGGCTGGCAAGGATTCCTTGAGGAATTGATTGCGGCCAAACGCGCCACGCGCTTGTGCTTGAACAGTAGAATTATTTTCTGGGCCGCCGCCGAACGCTTGCAGGAACTGCTGTCCGTTTATCCCGAAGCGGTACTCTATCCGGTGATCAAGCCCGTCACGGAGCCTGACGACCAACCGCCGGCACGCGAGGACGCATTGCGTGAACTGCTGCGCAGCCGGCTGGAAGCCTCCGGCCCGGTGACGGCCGCCGCGCTCGCCGGGCTGTTCGGCCTTGCCATTAGCGAAATCGAACCGGCGCTGCTGGCGCTGGAAGCAGAAGGCTCCATCATGCGAGGCCATTTCACGAATGCTTCTTCGACCCCCTCTCCCCTTGCGGGAGAGGGCTCATCGCGAAGCGATGAGCAGGCTGCCATGGACGGCGGCCCCAGACTTTCAGGCGAAGCAGGATTGCACAGCCTGAAAGGGAGTGAGGGGAAATTATCAATCGAATGGTGTGACCGGCGGCTGCTGGCGCGCATCCATCGCTATACCCTGAAACGCCTGCGCAGTGAAATCGAGCCGGTGGCGTCGGCGGATTACCTGCGGTTTCTTCTGGACTGGCACGGACTCAAGGAACGCAGCGAAGGCAAAGCGGCGCTCGCCGCCGCGCTCGAACAACTGGAAGGATATTCCGCGCCGGCTGCCACTTGGGAAGAGGATATCCTGCCGGCGCGCGTCGCCGATTACGCGCCGTATTTTCTGGATCAGCTCTGCGCCGGCGGCCTCGTCGCGTGGGCGCGGCTCGTGCCACCAAGCACCGGCGGCGATGAGCACCGTGCCGGACCGGTGCGCGGCACACCCATCGCGCTGGTGTATCGCGAAAATCTGCCGCACTGGCGCGCTCTGGTCACAGCACCGGATGCGACGCAACTCAATTTGTCGCACGCGGCGCAAACAATACTTGCGGCATTGCAGCAGCGCGGCGCGCTGTTTTTCGGCGATGTCGTTGATTCCAGCGGCCTGTTGCGCACGCAGGTGGAAACGGCACTCGGCGAACTCACCGCCTGGGGTTTGGTGACGGCGGATGGTTTTGCGGGTTTGCGCGCGCTCATCACGCCGCAGCATCGCCGTCCACCGATTGGCAGCCACAGCCGTTACCGGATGCGCCGCGGTTACACACCGGGCGTGGACGAAGCCGGCCGCTGGTCAAGCGTGCCGCATCCAGCCGTCGAGCAGGAACACGTCGTGAGTGCGGAAGCCATCCTGCATATTGCCCGCGCGTTGCTCGGCCGATATGGCGTGATATTTCGTCAGGTTCTGACCCGCGAATCGGGCTTGCCACCCTGGCGCGACCTCTTATATAGTTACCGGCGCCTGGAGGCGCGCGGCGAGATTCGCGGTGGCCGTTTCGTGCAGGGGTTTTCCGGCGAACAGTTCGCGTTGCCGGAGGCAGTAGGTGCCTTGCGCGAATGGCGCAAGCGGCCCAAAACCAGCGCACTTGTGTCCGTATACGCCGCCGATCCGCTGAATCTGGTCGGTGTGATCCTGCCGGGCCAACGCGTACCGATGCAGGGCGATAATCGGGTGCTCTACCGCGACGGCGTGCCCGTAGCGGTGCAGGTGGCCGAGGAAGTGAAGTTCCTGGAACAGGTCACAGCAGAATCTGAATGGGAACTGCGCAACCGGCTGCTGCGCAACCGGCTGCTGCGCAAACGAGTTTCGCCAGTTTCCGGAGCCATTCAGTAAGGAGTGGATGCATTTTCGTTCTCAACAGCCAAATTGTGGTCGGTTATGGGGCGCATTTCGACCCAATGTTGCCGGTGATGACTGTCTGCTTTTCGGTAGGCGGGTTACCAATGCTTAAGTTAATCGGATTCTCGCCGGTGTCCACCCGCAGAATGTAAAGAGCAGAATGCGATTCATGAGTTTGATTCACGCTGGCCGTGCTCGGCTTCCGCCGAAGCTGTGCGTACCTTGCGCTTCATGTACAGGACCCCTCCTGCAAAGAGACCAATCATCACGTAGCTGAGGATCGGACTCACGATCAGAAATTCGCGAACCGGGAGGGTTAATACCAGGCTGATCGCAACAGCGGTCTGGATAAGCAGGAGAAATCCAAAACCCAAAGTCGCGTACGTCATCAGCCCGCGCCGGCTATCAAACCGACTCTCGAATTTTGCGGCTTCTTCTGGCGAACTTCTTTTGATGACAGTGCGAGCGAGCACAATGAGCATAGGCCGCTTGATAGCCACCGAACCGAGAAACACCAGGCCGATCACGCCCGTGACAAGATGTTCGCGCAACTCCAGCAACCTGAACGAACCACCGCCAAAGAATGCGAGTAAGGACAGGCCAATGCCGGTAAGCACGAAAATGGAAATCGCATCTATCCGCCTACTCTGCACGAATTGAATCGCACTCCAGGCGATCGGCGGTATGGCTGAGGCCATCAGTGCATGGACACGTCCCACCCCAGGTTGGGCCAATGTATAGACCAACCATGGAAGGACGCCGTTTATAAAGAGTTCAATGGCGAAGCCGCTGCGGAGGAGGCATATCATGCTGGTACCTGCGTTTGTTTTCATCCTGTTTTTGATCAACACACTAAATCTCTATATCGTGAGGAACGTGTCCAAGGATCAAATAATGGTTACCAGGCCATTCCATAATAGGTCTTTCCTGACTTAATGTGACCTGTCTAAGCGATCTATCACGCACCCACGGTGACCATCTTGCTCATCATCTGTGACGCTACGTCTTCGCTGCTGAGAAGCATATGTCCGGCGTCTGGTATGAAGTGCGGCTCGCACCCGGGAATGAGTTTTGAAAACTCCTGTGCCGTGGCTACTGGAACCAATATGTCTGCGGTGCCATGCCATAAAAATATAGGGACCGTTATTGCATCCAAATTGAGGTGCCAAGGGTGGCTGACTAGCAGCATGTCACGATAAGCGCCGTCGGCGCCCTGCCGGAACGCTTCTTGCACATGCATAGGGCTAGCTTCGCCGCATCGCTTTTCAAGCATCCGCTTATCCCATTCGGGTAACTTTGATGTCATCGCGGCCATGAATTTGTCTGGGCGTTTCTTTATAACCTTAGCATTGTTCGCGAGTAGAACCTTCAGAAGGAATGGCGCATATCGCGCCACGAAAAAAGCAATTCTGTTTCCAAGCTGCATGTCTTTTGATATCCGCATGACCTCTGGCGGCCCGCCGCTTGAAATGAGCGTCACGGATAAGACGCGTGCCGACGAATGGATCGCGCACGCAAGCGCAAAGGGCCCGCCGCCGGAACCGCCTGCAACGTGGTAGCTATCCAGACCAAGATGGTCCGCCAGCTCCTCCACATCGCTCGCCCAATCGCTTATCGATCGCCCTGGCGCGGGGCTGGAAAGCCCGTATCCTGGGCGTTCCGGCGTGATGACCCGAATGCCATACTCTTGAATCCAGGCTGCCTGCTCCAGCTCCGGGAATAGCCGGGATCCCGGTGTACCGTGAAAGAGAAACAACGGAATACCCTCTGGTTTCCCATATTCGGAAAAGCCAAGGTTTCGTCCGTCATGCAGCCTCATTGTGTTGTCTTGCATTTCTTCATCCTTTGCTTTGCATGTCTAACTATTAGATATACGGACCCGTGGTTTTAACTTGCCTTCGTGGGCTTCTCCGGGAGAGTGATGATGGATACGGTTCGCTGAATTCGACTCTCGGCGGGCCCAAGTTCCGTCAACCGTTTAATGAGCACCGCCAGCTCTTGCATAAAACTAGCGAATTCCTCAGGTGCCGCAAGAAAGGGCACTTGCAAATAGTGGACGCCGTCGCGCACCACGTCGAAGTCACTGGCATGGGTGTAGCGGCCAAAGTCCTCAAGTAGCGATGCGAGAAAGGCCGAGAAATATTTCATATGCGTCTCCGGGTCTATGGTTCCTATGTCTTCCCGAGGCACCTCGACCGCTTTGGGATCGATTTGATAGGTGCGTTCCATGGCGCCACGCACGGGTGTTTCTGACGTTACGATCAAGACGCCAGCTTCGGCCAACCGGTTCAAGTGCCGGTAAAGCGTCGCTGGCGGGACATCGTCGAGCCTTTCCGCCAAGTCCCGAGCGGTAAGCTCTATCCCTCCTGAGAACGCCCGCACGATTCGCAAGCGTATCGGGTGTAGCAAGACATCTATGATGGTCTTTTTAGGCAATGAGCATGCAACCATTATCAATTATGATAATGGTAGTTCAAGGGTGTAGTCAGTGTCAAGCAGCCGGCGTCCAACGGTGCAATCACTGTTCTGAAGAAGTACGTGGGTAACCGAGGTCAGCGGAGTAAAAGTAGCCTGTGGGAGGCGAATGTCCGTATGTCGGAGGCGGTTTTATCGCCTATACGTCGAACGTCAGCTTTGGGGCAACTAGATAGAAGCGACGACTGTCTCAAAGTGGCCGAGACTGTGTGAAAACGCTCGCAAAATTTAGGTCGCTGGGACGACGAAACACGCGTGATGCTACTGTGTAGTTCGATGAGCGCCAGCATCCCACTTGAATGCCTAATAATCGGAATTGATGATCAC
>JBOIAY010000119.1:0-2091 GCA_050739255.1 Gammaproteobacteria bacterium | reverse complement strand
GCTTTACGTAGACGATGAGCCAGCAACGGCACTTCCTTGCGCGTGTTGGAACCGATGACGAGTACGGCGTTGAGTTTCCCCAGTTCCTCGATGGACTGGCCCAGCCACGGGAACGTCGGTTCGAACTCGTCGTCGCGGAAATCCGCCTGACGCAGACGCGTGTCAATGCTGTGGATGCCAAGACCGCGTGCTAGCTTTTGCAGCAGGTACAGTTCTTCCGTGGTGGAGCTAGGTGAAGCGAGCACACCTGCATCGCCATGTACACTATGCAGAGCTGTGACCGTTGCCGCCAACGCGGTCTCCCAATTCGTCTCGCGCCAGCTACCGTTTTCCCTGAGCATCGGGTGCTGGAGCCGCTCGGGCGCGTCAATGCCGCTGTAACTGAAACGATCCCGGTCTGAAAGCCAGGTCTCGTTCACGGCTTCGTTGGGTTTCGGCACCACGCGCATGACTTTGCCTCGCAGCACGTGGCCGTACAGGTTCGAGCCCAGACAGTCGTGTGGCGATACACCTGCAATCTGGGTCATCTCCCAGCCGCGGCCGTGCATCCTGAAGGGTTTGGAATTGAGCGCACCCACCGGGCAAAGATCAATGACATTAGCGGAAAGCTCATGATCCACGCTGCGCGCAATGTAGGTGCCGACGCGCGAATGTTCGCCACGGCCAGTGTCGCCCAGTTCCTGGATACCCGCGATCTCCTCGCCGAAGCGGATGCAGCGTGTGCAATAGATGCAGCGCGTCATGAAGGTGGAAATCAGCGGACCGATATTTTCATCCTTGATGACGCGCTTGCGCTCTGCATAGCGCGCGATGTCGCGGCCATAACCCATGGACAGATCCTGCAATTCGCATTCACCGCCCTGGTCGCAGATGGGACAGTCCAGCGGATGGTTGATGAGCAGGAATTCCATGGTACCGCGTTGCGCATTGAGCGCTCGCACCGACCGCGTGAATACCTTCATGCCTTCCGCCACCGGCGTCGCGCAGGCCACCAGCGGTTTAGGCGCTTTCTCTACTTCGATGAGACACATGCGGCAGTTCGCGGCCACCGAAAGTTTCTCGTGATAACAGAAGCGCGGGATGTAAATGCCCTCGCGGTCGGCGGCCTGAATGATCATTTCGCCCTTGTGGGCCTGGATCGGCTTGCCGTCTATCTCGATGTTGACCAGTGCTTCTGCCATGTTGTTTTGTCGCGTGTGCTCATGCCGCCTGTTTGCGCGCACCTGGGCCTACCAGGCAGCAGCCATGATCAATGTGGTACTGGAATTCACTGCGGAAATGCTTGATGAAGCTTTGCACCGGCCACGCTGCGGCATCGCCAAACGCACAGATGGTATGGCCCTCGATGTGTTTGGAAACGTCCACCACCATGTCCAGATCCTGCTGGCGGCCCTGGCCGTGTTCGATACGCGATATCACGCGGTGCATCCAGCCGGTGCCTTCGCGGCAGGGTGTGCACTGGCCGCAGGACTCCGAATAGAAAAATCGCGAAGCGCGTTCCAGCATCCGCACCATGCAGGTGTGCTCGTCCATCACCACCACGGCGCCCGAGCCGAGCATGGACCCGGCTTTGTGCAGCGAATCGAAATCCATGTCGCAGTCCAGCATGATGTCAGCTGGCAACACGGGCGCGGATACGCCACCGGGAATCACGGCCTTGAGTTTGTGTCCCTGCCACACACCGCCGGCGAGCGCCAGCAGTTCCTTGAAGGGTGTGCCCATCGGCACTTCGAAATTGCCGGGCTTGGCCACATGTCCAGTGACGGAAAAAATCTTGGTGCCACCGTTGTTGGGCTGGCCAAACGCCGCGAACCATTTGGCGCCGTTCAGCATGATGCTCGGCACCGAAGCGAAGGTTTCGGTGTTATTGACCGTGGTGGGCCGGCCGAACACACCGAAGTTCGCCGGGAACGGCGGCTTGAAGCGCGGCCAGCCTTTTTTGCCTTCGAGTGAATCCAGCAACGCGGTTTCCTCGCCGCAGATATAGGCGCCGGCGCCCAGATGCGTGTGGATATCCACATCCACGCCCGAACCCAGGATGTTCTCGCCGAGCAGCCCGGCCTTGTAAGCTTCCTTGAGCGCCTGCTCGAA
>JBOIAY010000118.1:0-4474 GCA_050739255.1 Gammaproteobacteria bacterium | reverse complement strand
TGGCGCCGTCTTTGCCTTCCACGTGACTCCTGGCACGCACAAAAATGCGGCCACGGCCGGTGAAATACGCTTCGTGGATGCCACGGGCGCCATTGATAATGCCGCTGGTGGGAAAATCCGGGCCGGGCAGATGCTTCATCAGATCATGAATGGTCGCGGCCGGGCCTTCTATGAGCGCCAGGCAGGCGTCGATGACTTCCTTGAGATTGTGCGGCGGAATGTTGGTGGCCATGCCAACCGCAATGCCTGATGAGCCATTGACCAGCAGGTTCGGCAAGCGGGCGGGCAACACCGATGGTTCGTTCTCGGATTCGTCGTAATTGGGGACGAAATCCACCGTCTCCTTGTCCAGATCGGCGAGCATCTCGTGGGCGAGCTTCGCCATGCGCACTTCGGTATAACGCATGGCGGCCGGATCATCGCCGTCCACTGAACCGAAATTGCCCTGCCCGTCCACCAGCACATAGCGCATCGAGAACGGCTGTGCCATGCGCACCATGGTGTCGTACACCGCCGTGTCGCCGTGGGGATGGTATTTGCCGATGACATCGCCGACGATGCGGGCGGATTTCTTGTAGGGTTTGTTGTAGTCGTTGCCCAGCTCCTTCATGGCGTACAGCACGCGACGGTGTACGGGTTTCAAGCCGTCGCGCACGTCCGGCAATGCCCGGCCCACGATTACGCTCATGGCGTAATCCAGGTAGGATCGCTTCATCTCCTCTTCGAGGTTGACGAGGGTTAACTCGCGGGCAAATTCGGCCATGCGGGGAGTGGGTTTTTAAGTACTTTTGGGGCCGCCGAGGCGGAAAATTCAAAGCGCAAATTTTACCATAGACGGAGTATTTATCCGCCGCTGGCAACTGCAAATTCACAGGACTGACATGGTCGTCTGGACGACGCGCAGGCGCATCTTCCGGATACGCGTTGCTGGCCAGTAGTCAGCGCCTGCCGTTCAACCCTGGTTGTGCAAGTCTGCTATAGTGGCCCCGCTCCACAGCAAGCCTGTGCAGTCCATGACCAACACATCCAGAAAAATTCCCGGGGTGTTCCTGTACCGGGGCATCGGTCTCATACTGCTCGCTTTGGCTGCGGGCTGCGCCTCGCAACGCCCGCAAAGCGGCTATCAGTTGGACAACGGCGGGCACCCGGTCAAGAACGCCCAAGGTGTGTGCGTGCAAATCGGACCGCTCACTTCAGCGGACCTGAAAAGCGCCTGCTACCAGTTGGCGCAATCCCAATTGCACGAGCACGTTGAACCCCTGCCGCTGGATGAATTCGGTTACCTGTTTCCACCCCTGAAACCCGAACCCAAACCGGCGGCCGGCGCACTGCCCCAATCCTTGCCGATTTCCGTGCCGTCAATGCAGCCTGCGTCCGCCGCTACGCCACACTACACCACAAAAATCGTGCGCTTCAGCACGCAGATGCCTTTCAGGCTCAACCGTGCTTATTTGTCACGCAAGAATCGCAAATCGCTGACTGCCTTTGTGAATTCTCTGGAGCGATACCGCGGTATCGTCAGCATCCGGATCACCGGACATACAGACAAGAGCGGCCCTGCGCGTTTCAACAAATTGCTGTCAGTCTGGCGTGCCGAATCGGCCCGACACTGGCTGTTGTCGCTGGGTGTTGATCCGCGCAGCATTCAGTTGCGCGGCGCCGGCAGTAGTGAACCTCGACCGCATGCCCGATATGCGGCCGATAACCGCTACGTGGACATCGAAGTGGTTGTGCGCGTACCGTCTCAATAGCGTGTATAGGGTACCTCTAAGAATCAGAGATTTTGGTTCCTGGGTAGGCATGAATGATCGAGCAACCGTAGTGTATATGCCAATACATGAGGGTTCGCCGCATACGGCGAGCGAGGCCACATTTTCCACGCCACCAGAAAGCAAAAGATCATAATTAGAAGTGCCATGTAAACCGGATATGGAATGAAATCTGCCGATCTTGTTGTACACGCTCGCTGGATCATTCCGGTGGAGCCGGAAGGCTCGATACTTGAGCAGCATGCGGTGATCATCCGTGACGGACGCATTCTGGCGGTATTGCCATCGCTCGAAGCGCGGAGCAAATTCCGCTCCGCAGACGCGGTTGAACTTCCGGGTCATGTACTCATCCCCGGCTTTATCAATGCTCATACCCACGCGGCCATGGTCTTGTTGCGCGGTCTGGCGGATGATCTGCCGCTCATGCCGTGGCTGCAGGAACACATCTGGCCGGCGGAAAGCCGCTGGATGAGTGCCGAGTTTGTGCGTGATGGCAGCGAGCTGGCCATGGCCGGCATGCTGCGCAGCGGCACCACCTGCTTCAACGACATGTATTACTTCCCGGAAGTCACCGCCGGAGTGGTGCGGCGCAGCGGCATGCGTGCCTGCCTTGGCATGATCGTGGTGGACTTTCCATCCGCCTGGGGCGACGGCCCGCGGGAGTATCTGGCCAAGGGCACCGCTTTGCGCGATCAATACAAGGATGATCCCTTGCTCAATTTTGCGTTCGCGCCGCATGCGCCCTACACCGTCGCCGAGGCCTGGCTGAAAGAGATACGCACGCTGGCCGACGAGCTGGACGTGCCGGTGCAAACCCATCTGCACGAAACCGCTGGGGAAATCGAGCAGAGTTTGAAGCACTATGGCAAGCGTCCGCTAGCGCGGCTGGCGGAACTTGGATGGCTGACACCGAACTTCATGGCGGTGCACATGACCCAATTGGATGACACCGAAATCGGCGA
Organism: Gammaproteobacteria bacterium; assembly: GCA_050739255.1. GTDB lineage: Bacteria > Pseudomonadota > Gammaproteobacteria > Natronospirales > REEB76 > REEB76. The sequence goes on along the minus strand of JBOIAY010000118.1, from coordinate 1,743 downwards.
GCTGGCGCGCAGCGGTGTGCATGTCATCCACTGTCCCGAATCCAATCTGAAACTTGCCAGCGGATTCTGTCCGGTAGCCAAACTTCTGACAGCTGGCGTGAATGTGGCGCTTGGCACCGACGGCGCCGCCAGCAACAATGATTTGGATATGCTCGCTGAAATGCGCTGCGCCGCATTGCTGGCCAAGGGTGTGGCTGGTGACGCCACGGTACTGCCCGCCGCCACCGCACTGCGCATGGCCACTTTGAACGGTGCGCGTGCCCTCGGACTGGATCGCGACATTGGCTCGCTGCTGCCGGGAAAGTGGGCCGACATGACTGCCGTGGATTTAAGTGTCCCGGAGTGCCAACCGCTTTACAATCCCTTGTCACAATTGGTGTACTGCGCTGGACGGCAGCAAGTTACTGACGTGTGGGTGGCCGGCCGGCAATTGTTGAGGCACGGCGAGCTGACACGGCTTGACCTGGATGTGATCCTGCAACGCGCGCAACACTGGCAGCAGCGCATTGCACAAACTCCGTCAGAGGCTATAACTGCATGACCGTATCCCACCCTAATATAGATCGTGGTGAGATTTCAAAATTCGACGCCCTGGCCTCCCACTGGTGGGATGCGAGCGGGGAATTCCGTACCTTGCATGACATCAACCCGCTGCGCCTGGAATACATAGACAGCCGTGCGCATCTGAAAAACAAGCGTGTGCTGGATATAGGCTGCGGCGGCGGCCTGTTGTCAGAAGCCATGGCGGCGCGCGGCGCCGACGTGACTGGCATTGACATGGCGGAAGAGCCGCTGGCAGTCGCGAAGCTGCATCTCAGGGAATCAGGTTTGAAAGTGCAGTATCGCCAAGCCACTGCCGAAGCGATGGCGTCAGATATGCCGGCGCACTTCGAGGTGGTGACATGCATGGAGATGCTGGAACATGTGCCGGAACCATCATCCATTGTGCGTGCCTGTGCCACGCTGCTAAAACCCGATGGTCATGTGTTTTTCTCCACGCTCAATCGCAATGCCAAATCCTTCCTGCTGGCCATCGCCGGCGCAGAATACGCGTTGCGATTGATTCCCCGCGGCACCCACGAATACGCGAAATTCATCCGTCCCTCGGAACTCGATCAGTGGGCGCGGAGTGCGGGCCTGATGTTGCGTGGTTGCACCGGCCTGCATTACAACCCACTCACGCGCCAGTACAAGCACGGTGGCAATGTGGACGTGAACTATTTCATGTACTACACCCTGCCGGATTGAACCTCATGCAGCTCGTACTCTTTGATCTGGACGGCACCCTGCTGGATACTGCACCTGATCTTGGCGCTGCGCTCAATCAACAGCGCGCCGAATACAATTTGCCACCGCTGTCCCAGGAGATTATCCGTCCGGTGGTATCCCATGGCTCGTCGGCCTTGCTCAAGCTGGGATTCGGCATCGCGCCCAATGATTCCCGTTATGCGGGCATGCGCGCAAAACTGTTGGAAATTTATCGCGGCTTCCTGAATCGCGAAACGCGGCTTTTCCCCGGCATGGAACCGGTACTGAAGAAACTGGAGCGGCGCGGCCTGCGCTGGGGCGTTGTGACCAATAAACCGGCGGCACTCACCGAACCCCTGTTGCAGGCTTTCAATCTGCAGCAGCGCACCGCGTGTATCGTGAGCGGCGATACCACGCCGCGGCGCAAACCCCACCCCGACCAGTTGCTGCACGCCTGCGCGCTCACCGGATACCGCCCGGTGGACAGCATTTACG
>JBOIAY010000117.1:0-13023 GCA_050739255.1 Gammaproteobacteria bacterium | reverse complement strand
GCCTGAGTGTTTGGATCACACCGCGCGCCGGCATGTTGCGCTGGGTTTTCCTTATACCGGCACTGTGGACGCTGCTCGAATGGCTACGCGGCTGGTGGATGAGCCGATTTCCGTGGCTGAGTCTGGGGTATCGTCAGGTAGACAGCGTTTTGAAAGGCTACGCGCCGGTGCTGGGTGTGTACGGCGTGGGCCTCGCCGTGGCCTTGTCCGCGGGTTTGCTGCTGAGCGTATTGAGAATGCGCGCGCGCTGGCGCGCGCGGCTTGTATCCATCGCGGTATTGGCAGCGGTATGGGTGACGGGCGGCGTGTTAGCGGTGGTTCCCTGGACCCGGCCTTCGGGTGCGCTGATCAAGGTCAGCCTGATGCAGGGCGATATCCCGCAGAGTCTCAAGTGGGATCCGCAGGCATTTCTGCTTACCTTGCAGCGTTACCACGAGCTGACCGAAGCCCACTGGGACAGCCGCCTCATCATCTGGCCGGAGTCCGCGATACCGGATTACGCCGATGACGTGAAGCAGGATTATCTGGATCCGCTGGAAGCCGAGGCCCGCAAGCACGGCACGGACATGCTCATCGGAATTCTTACGGAAAATCAGGCAACCGGCGCCGCATATAACAGTGTCATCAGTCTGGGGGGGCACGACGGTGTGTACGACAAACGTCATTTGGTACCCATGGCCGAATATTTCCCGGCACCGGTCTGGGTGACCCGCTGGCTTCAGAGCATGAGCCTGCCGTATTCGTCATTTACCCCCGGCGCCACCCGTCAACCGTTGCTGCGGGTGGCGGGTTATCCTGTGGACACCTCCATTTGTTACGAGGATGCCTTTGGCAGTGAGATAATGCGCGGCTTGCCGCAGGCGGCGTTTCTTGTAAACGTGAGCAACGACGCCTGGTTCGGGGATTCCATCGCGCTGCCGCAGCATTTCGAGATTTCGCGCATGCGAGCGCTGGAAGCGGGCCGTTATCTGCTGCGGGGCACCAATACTGGGATCACGGCCGTTGTGAATCCTGACGGCGGGATCGTCGAGGAACTCGATGTGGATACCGTCGGTGTGTTGACCGCCGAAGTGCCGCCCTACGAGGGAAGCACGCCGTACGTCAGAGTGGGCAACTTCGCGATCGTGCTGATATGTATCGTGCTGATCTTGGTAATGGGTTGGTTGGGACCTTGGCGAAAATTAAAACCAGTGGAATAAACGAGTCTTGCAGTGCAGGGACATGACGTGCAATTGTTGAACGGGAACGCGATGCCCTCAGACCTTCCGTTTCGGTGGCTGACCACGTTCCTGATGTTGGTGTTTCCGGCCGCCACACTTTTCATAAATCGCGGCGACAGCTACACGCTGGGACTATTGGGTTTGATCGGCCTTTGGGTATGGTTCCGCGATGGCGCCCGGCCCTGGCTGGATCGCCACAGCGACGTTCTTTGGCTTGCCTTTGTGTTGTTCTTCGCCGTGGCGGTGTTGTCTTATGTGTTTGGTCTGCAGACGGTGGACGGTTTCCACTTTTTGGGACGTGACTTGCGGTTTTTGTTCATCGCGCCCGTGTTTCTGGCGTTTCGCCGCTATCCGCCCACCGCCAAGACGGCATTTATCGGCCTGGCGCTAGGGGGCTTGGTGAGCGGCGCCTTGGCGATGCTGCAATTCCTTCACGCGCACGGGACCATCCGGGTAACCGCGACCACCGATCTTTCCATCATTTTTGGTGATCTGGCTACCACGATGGTGTTGTGTACGGTCGCTGGATTCGCACTGATGGCGACTTCCCGCCGTGCGTGGGCCGTACCGCTGCTGATCCTGTGTCTGGCGAGCGGCATCGCCGCGACCCTGCTGTCCGGTACGCGCGGCGCGTGGATTCCGCTGCTGCTGTTGCCGCTGGCATTGATGACGCCACTGGGGCGCTTCCTCAAGCATCGTTATGTGTTCACCATCGTACTGGTGCTGGTGGCGGTGTTTTCATCGTTTTATTTTGTGGCCCGCAGCGGCACCCAGGAACGAATTACAGACGCTGGCAGGAACCTGCGCGGCTACTTTATCGCTCTTGACACAGCCAGGAGCAGGGCAGGCGGGACAGGGGCGCGGATACATTGCGACAGCAATGCTGCATTCTTGCAGGCGTGGCTGCGAGAGGGCTATCAGCCACCCGGTGGGGAGTTGGACACCGATGTCGTTACTAACAGTGGGGCGCATGACCGTGGATGTGCGGATGATTATGCCGTACAACTGCGTAACCTGGGCGATCGGACCGTGGCCCGCCATGAATTTCGCCGGATACCGGATCCCATGACAAAGGTGCAGCATACGGAATTGCTGGTGCGCGGCAAAGGCACGGTGTATTTCACGGGCGCAAAACAAACCGGCATACATGTGCATTCAGAAGCGTATCAAGCCATTACTCTGGCGTCCGGCACCGCACCGGGCAATGCCATTATCATTTATATCCCGCCGCGCGCGAGTTTCTGGCTGGCGCCGGTGGATGGCTATTTTGGCGAGTACAGCATGACGCTTGCGCATAATTCCGTGGGTGAGCGTCTGGAGTTGTGGCGGGCTGCCTGGCGGCTGTTCCTGGAACACCCGCTGCTGGGTGTGGGTACCGGCGCGTTTCAGGTGAGCGCATTGCGTCTGGTGCATTCCGGTGAAATTGCGTCGTTCGCGGGCATTTATGATCATGCGCACAATGATTATCTGGACGCGCTTTCAAGCCGCGGCATCATCGGTGTTACGGCGCTTCTGGCGATCTTGCTGCTGCCGGGCTGGTTTTTCATGCGTGCGTTGCGCAGTGACTGCAGGGCAACACATGCATTGGGCATGGCCGGCGTGTTGACTGTGGCAGGTTTTGCCATCTACGCGCTCACGGATACGATATTTTTGCATTCCATGATGATCACCTGGTATGTGATCTATCTGGCGCTGTTTTATGCGCTGATCACGAAGCAGGCGGAGAATGGAGATACCGGAAGTCACTGAGATGCAGGAACAGTATCAACCGCGAAAGCTCGAAGCCGAGGCTCGTCTTCATTGGGAGGCGGATGGCCTGTTCACGGCGCATGAGAGCACGCACATGGCGAAATATTACTGCCTGTGCATGCTGCCGTATCCCAGCGGCCGGCTGCACATGGGGCACGTGCGCAACTACACCATCGGCGACGTGATCACGCGCTTCCAGCGCATGCAGGGCAGGAGCGTGCTCCAGCCCATGGGCTGGGATGCCTTCGGCCTGCCGGCGGAAAACGCCGCCATCAGGAACGGCGTGCCGCCCGCAAAGTGGACGTATGACAACATTGCCACTATGCGTAAGCAATTGCAGTCGCTGGGGTTTGCGATTGACTGGTCGCGGGAGATCGCCACCTGTGATCCGAAGTACTACAAGTGGAACCAGTGGTTGTTCCTGCGCATGCTGGAGCAGGGTATCGCCTACAAAACCACCGGCAGCGTGAATTGGGATCCGGTGGACCGGACGGTGCTGGCCAACGAACAGGTAATAGACGGTCGTGGCTGGCGCACCGGCGCGCTGGTGGAGAAACGCGAAATCCCCATGTATTACCTGCGCATTACGGCGTATGCCGAAGAGCTGTTGACGGCGCTAGACGGCTTGGGAGGCTGGCCGGAACGCGTCAAGACCATGCAGGCCAACTGGATTGGCAAGAGCGAGGGCGTGGAAATCGGCTTTCCCCACGAGGGCGGTGTGCTCAAGGTGTTCACCACGCGCGCCGATACCTTGCTGGGTGCCACCTATGTCGCGGTCGCCGCGGAACATCCGCTGGCAGCCAAAGCCGCAACGCGAAATCCAAAAGTTGCGGCATTCATCGAGGAATGCAGGCAAGGTGGTGTGACGGAAGTCGAGCTGGCCACCCAGGAAAAGAAAGGCGTTCCGACCGGCTTGTTTGTGCGCCATCCGCTCACCCAGGAACCGCTGTCACTGTGGGTGGCGAACTATGTACTCATGGCCTACGGCGAAGGCGCGGTGATGGCGGTGCCGGCCCACGATCAGCGGGATTTCGAATTTGCACGCAAGCACGATCTACCGCTCAAGGTGGTGGTGCGCGCAAGCGATGGCGAAACATCCGGCGCCGGGTCCATGACAGAAGCATTCACCGGATACGGTATCATCGTGAATTCCGGCAAGTACGACGATCTAAGTACCGAACAAGCGATTGACGCCATTGCCGCGGATCTGAAAGCAATGAAGCTTGGGGAGAAGCGTACGGTGTATCGCCTTCGCGATTGGGGCATCTCACGGCAGCGTTATTGGGGTTGCCCGATCCCCATCATCCATTGCGAACACTGTGGTGATGTACCGGTGCCGGATGACCAGCTTCCCGTGGTATTGCCGGAAGATTTGGTTTCGGACGGCAGCGGCAATCCTCTGGCGAAATGCGAAGCGTTCATACACTGCGCTTGTCCGAAATGTGGCAAACCCGCAAAACGCGAGACCGACACCATGGACACCTTCGTGGACTCGTCTTGGTACTACATGCGCTATGCCTGTCCGGATGATGAGCACGCCATGGTGGATGCGCGCGTGAATTACTGGTTGCCGGTGGACCAATATATCGGTGGTATCGAGCACGCCATTCTGCACCTGTTGTATTCGCGCTTCTGGACCCGGGTAATGCGCGATATGCACCTGGTGAAATTCGACGAGCCGTTCACACGGTTACTGACCCAAGGCATGGTGTTGAACCATATCTTTTACCGCAAGGGCACGGCTGGCGGCATCAGCTATTACAGTCCCGATGACGTGCGGACGCGGCTGGATGATCGCGGCCAGATTGTCGGCGCGACACTCAAGAGTGACGGACAATCGTTGGAATACGGCGGCATGGGCACCATGTCCAAATCCAGGAACAACGGCGTGGATCCACAAGCGCTTGTGGATAAATACGGCGCCGACACGGTGCGGCTGTTCATGCTGTTCGCCGCACCGCCGGAACAGACCCTGGAATGGTCCGAGGCCGGCGTCGAGGGTGCGCACCGTTTCCTGAAGCGTCTGTGGAGGGCCGTGGCAGAACATGTGAATGCCCGCGCGATTCTAAAACCGGATAACGACACGCTTGACGACCGCCCACGCGGTTTGCGCCGTCAGATTCACGAAACCATCGCCAAGGTGGGCGACGATATTGGCCGCCGCTATACTTTCAATACGGCAGTCGCCGCGGTGATGGAACTCCTGAACGCACTTACTCATGGCGAGCACGCATCAGCGCGAGATCGGGCGCTGAAGCAGGAAGGTCTTGAAGCCATCGTGTTGCTGCTGGCGCCCATGACTCCGCACATCTGTGAGACACTCTGGCGCGAACTCGGCCATGCCGAATCGGTCATGATGGCCCGCTGGCCCGAGGTGGATGAAACCGCACTGGTACGAAATCATATTGAGCTGGTGGTGCAGGTGAATGGCAAGCTGCGTGGCCGCGTGGAGGTTGCCCTGGATGCCGACCGGAAAAGCGTGGAAAGCGCCGCGCTCGCGGAGCCGAACGTGAAACGATTCATCGAAGGAAAAGCTGTCAAGAAAGTGATTGTCGTGCCCGGAAAACTGGTGAACGTGGTGGTGTGATGTACCCCTCTTTTGTTAAAGGAGGGCGAGGGAGGATTTTGGAATTCTAGGATACGATCCCAGATTGAAAATCATTGCACGTCGGTTACATTCTGATATGACAGACGCGGAACTGAAATTGTGGTCGTGGTTGCGACGCAGGCAGCTTTGCAATGTGCAGTTTTACCGGCAGAAGCCTATCGGTCCGTACATTGCTGATTTTTATGCACCTGAAGGTGAAATTGGTTGTGGAAGTAGATGGCTCTCAGCATTTGTATCAGCAGAGCATCAAAGCGGATGCGGAACGGGGTGAATTTCTGGCAGAACATGGACTCTGCGTGCTGCGCTTTGACAACTTGCAGGTCTTGCTGGAAACGGATGCGGTGGTATCAATGATCCATGATGCAATTCTGAAGCGGTGGGATGAAACATGAATCTACATGGTTTTCTGCATAAAAAAATCGCCCTCAGTCTCCCTTTTTCAAAGGCGGATAAAAAGCAGCAAGATACGCCCACAATTCCGTGGTGGTTCGTATTGTTCGCTCCCTCCTTTATAAAAGGAGGGTGGGGGAGGGCGAGGCCGGTGTTTTTTACCGGAATGCCAGTGACATCCTGGTCCGGTCGAGCGCCGCACCATGGATGGTGCGGCAGGGATGGTCGCCAAGGAGGGCTCATCAGGCATTTGCGGTATGGCAGATTCACATTGCCAATTTTGGTTAGTTGTTTACTAATCACCGGCTGCGGGTTCCATCTGCGTCAACCGGCTCATTTGCCTGCTGCCATGCAGCGTACTTATATCGCGAGTCCCGGCGGCAATACCGAGCTGGTGCGTGAGTTGCGCCGCAGTCTGGTCACACCCACTACTGCAGTGACCGACGATGCCACCAGCGCGACGGCGACGCTCAATATCCTCAATGCGCAGCGTTTTCAGCGGGTATTGTCGGTCAGCAACACGGGCCAACCGCTGGAGTACCAGGTGGCCTACCAGGTACAGTTTTCGCTGACAACCGCCACCAGGACGCTGATCGCGCCACAGACGCTGACCTTGACGCGCAACTATGCTTACGATGTCGCCAATACGCTCGGCGACACCGAACAGGCCAACGTGCTGTACAACGCGCTCGAAAGCAACATGGCGCAATTGATTTTGTTCCGGCTGGAAGCCGCCGGCCGTCAGAAGCCGGCGAGTCATTAGTCCTTGAAACTCACGCCCGACAAACTCGACAGTCATTTGAAGACCGCGCTGGCACCCGCATATCTGATTGCCGGCGACGAACCGCTGCAGCGCGAGGAAGGCGCGGATGCGATCCGTGCGGCTGCCAAAGCACGGGGCTACGCCGATCGCGAGGTGTTTTTTGCCGAGCGCGGGTTCGACTGGAACCGGCTCATGATGGCCGGTGCGAGTTTGTCGCTGTTCGCCTCCAAACGCATCTTGGAAGTGCGGTTGCCGACGGGCAAACCAGGCGATGAGGGCGCCGCAGCCTTGAGCGCCTACGTGCAAAACCCCGCGCCCGACACCTTGCTGCTGGTCATCAGCATCAAGCTGGAGCGAGGCGGTGGCCGCTGGGCGGAAGCTCTGGAGAAGGCTGGAGTACTAATTACCGTTTGGCCGGTGGAGCCGAAAAATCTGACCGGCTGGCTGGGGCGTCGCATGCACAGTCGCGGCCTTCAGCCCACGCCCGAGGCCGTGGCGCTCATGGCGGCGCGGGTGGAAGGCAATCTGCTGGCGGCGGCCCAGGAGGTGGAAAAACTGTTGCTGCTGAGAGGGCCGGGACCGGTAGATGCCGACGCGGTCGCAGAAGCCGTGGCGGACAGCGCCCGCTACGACCCCTACGGGCTGGTGGACGCCGCTTTGGCCGGCGATCGGGCGCGCACCGCGCGCATCCTTGAGGGGCTGAAGCAGGAGGGTACGGAGCCTACTTTTATCCTCTGGGCACTGACACGTGAAATTCGCAGTCTTGCCGGCATGGCCTGGGAGATTCAAGGCGGTGCTCCCCTGCAGCGGGTGCTGGCGCATGTCTGGGAAAAGCGCCGGCCGGCAATCCAAAAAGCCTTGAACCGCCACCGGCTGCAGGACTGGCAAGGACTCCTGTCCCAACTGGCCCGCGCCGATCGCGTGTTGAAGGGCCAGGCGCCGGGTCGGCCCTGGGACGAGCTGTTAAACTTGTCCGAGAGTCTCGCAGGCCTTCGCCTGCCGGCTTGAAACATCAAGGACACCACCGCCACGCATGAGAAAAATTGGTATCTTCGGGGGTAGCTTCGACCCCATCCACTACGGCCATTTGCGACCGGTGCTGGAAATCCTGAACACACATTCCCTGGACGAAATCCGTTTCATTCCTTCGGGCCAGCCGCCGCATCGCGGCGTGCCTGCAGCGTCCGCCGCCTTGCGCCTGGAAATGGTAACCGCGGCGATTCGCGGCGAGCCACGCTTTGTAGTGGATGAGCGCGAGATCCGTCGCAACTCGCCTTCCTATACCGTGGACACCCTCGCACAATTGCGGCACGAGTTCTCACGTGACGCGTTGGTGCTGATCGTTGGCATGGATGCGTTTCTGGGCTTTCCCGGCTGGCATGAGTGGCGAAAGATCTTTGATTTCGCGCATGTGATCGTGGCGCACCGCCCGGGCTGGGTGCTGCAGAGCGGCGGCGAACTGGCCGAGGTGATTCGTCAGCGTCGCGCCAAGTCGGTGCAAGAGATTGTGACGATGCCCGCAGGACGCATCCTGTTGCAGCCGGTGACGCAACTGGAGATTTCCTCCACCCAGGTGCGCGCAGTCATAGCCGCGGGCGGCGATCCGCGCTACCTCGTGCCGGACACGGTGCGCGAGCTGATTGTGAATTCCCATTGTTACGCAAAACATACGGAGCACTGATGCAAGCCGAACAACTGCGCGATCTGGTCATGCAGGCATTACAGGACATGAAAGCAGTGGACATCCGCGCGCTGGATGTGCGCGGCATCACCGTGCTTACGGATTTCATGGTGATCGCCAGCGGCACCTCGGACCGCCACGTGAAATCGCTGGCCCGCAGTGTGCTCGACAAGGCGCGCGAACAGGGGGTACGTGCCATGGGCATCGAGGGTGAGCAAGAAGGCGAGTGGGTGCTGGTGGACCTGCGTGATGTGGTGGTGCACGTGATGCGCCCACAAGTGCGGGATTTCTACAACCTGGAAAAACTCTGGAGCGTGGAAACTTCTGCCGCAGAAATTGTCTTGCCGCTCGCCGCCGCGCGCAAGCGGCGCTGAACGTGCGCATCCATCTGCTGGCTGCCGGCACGCGGCTGCCTTCCTGGATCAATGACGGTTTCAATGAATATGCCAGTCGCATGCCGCCGGAATGCAAGCTGCTGCTGAAGGAAATTCCGCTGGGCGCAGGCCGACGCGGTGGTGATGCCGCCAGGGCCGTCGCCCAAGAGGGCGTAAAAATGCTGGCGGCGATTCCGGCCAGTGCCGGCGTGATTGCACTCGATGTGCGCGGCAAGGGTTTCAGCACCGAAGAACTCTCAAGGCAGTTGAGCCGTTGGCTCCAGGACGGTCGCGACTTGGCTTTGCTGATCGGCGGTCCCGATGGTCTCGCGCCGGATTGTCTCGCGCGCGCCGAACTCAAGTGGTCTTTGTCGCCGCTCACGCTTCCTCACGGTCTGGTGCGCGTGTTGGTGGTGGAGCAGATTTATCGCGTCTGGTCACTGCTGAAAGGCCATCCGTATCATCGGGCTTAATGAGGTGAGGGGCGAGGAGTGAGGAGTGAGGAGCATCAACTCCCTTCTTTGCAAAAGGAGGGTTGGGGAGGGCGAGACCGGTATTTTGATCGGAATGCCAGTGGCATTCCGATCCGGGCGAGCGCCGCGTCATGGATGACGCGGCAGGTAAGCACACCATGGACGGATTTACAGAAGTTTTCGTAGTCCAGTGAGTATGCAAGAATCCTGGAAAAATCCCGCTTATTCCCCATTTTAAAAAGGGGGAAAACTCATAGAGTGAAGAGGTGAGGTGTGAGGGAAGAATCTCTGGATGCTGCGTTGATTTATCTCGCATCTCAATCACCGCGCCGTGCGAAACTGCTCCGGCAAATGGGCGTGCGTTTTAAAGTAGTGAATGCAGCGGTGGATGAAAGCGACCAGGCCGGCGAATCACCAGACCAGTATGTGCTGCGTGTGGCGCGGGCAAAGGTCGAAGCGGCGCTGGCGGTGTTGAGCGTCACGGCTAACCGGACGGTGCTGGCGGCGGATACGGCGGTAACGCTGGAAGGCCATACCTTGGGCAAGCCACGGGACCGGGCCGACGGCCTTGCCATGCTGGCGCGTCTATCAGGGCGCACCCATCAAGTATTATCAGGCTTGGCGTTATGGACGCCGGGTGGAGTGCGGCAGGCGTTGAGCACGAGCAAGGTGACGTTCCGTGTCATTACACCCGAAGAGGCGGCAGCGTATTGGGAAACTGGTGAGTCCGCCGACAAGGCCGGTGCTTATGCCATTCAAGGCCGTGGCGCGGTGTTCGTCGAACGCCTCGAAGGCAGCTATTCCGGCGTCGTGGGACTGCCGTTATTCGAGACGGCGCAATTGCTGGGAGCAGCGGGTATTACGGTTTTTGGACTGCGACAAAATCGAGAGGTGAGGCGTGAGGAGCAATAACGTGCTGTGTACTGCGTACTGTGTAAAGAAGAGCAGCTTATCGTCATGACGAGCCTTTGTTTCTCAATTTGCCCCATTCCCCATACTCAGCACGCAGCACACGGAACGCAGCACCTTCTTTTTTTATGAGTGAGGAAATCCTGATCAACGTCACGCCCCGCGAAACGCGGGTGGCGCTGCTCGAAAACGGCGTGTTGCAGGAACTTTATATCGAACGCACCCACCGGCACGGTCTGGTGGGCAACATATATAAAGGTAAAGTGTTGCGGGTGCTGCCGGGCATGCAGGCGGCCGTCATAGACATTGGTCTGGAGCGCACCGCGTTCCTGCACGCAGCCGATATCGCCAAGGTCGCCTACGGCGAGCACGAGTACGAGGATGAGAGCCCGGCGGATATCCGCGGTCTGCTGCACGAAGACAAGGAAATCCTGGTGCAAGTGCTCAAGGATCCGCTCGGCACCAAGGGCGCGCGCCTTACCACGCACATCAGCATCCCGTCGCGCTACCTTGTCTATCTCCCCGAGGGCCGGAACATGGGTTTGTCGGCACGCATCGAAGACGAACAGGAGCGTGAGCGGCTGCGCGAACTTTTGCAGGCCTTCGTCGCCGATGCGGGTGGCGGTTACATTGTGCGTACCGCGGGTGAGGGTGCAGCGCCGGAAGCCCTGCGTGCCGATATGCTGTTCCTCAACCGTCTGTGGGAAAACATCGCGGCGCGTGCGGCGGACACGCCGGAGGGCAAACTGGTGCATGCGGACCTGCCGCTGTCGGTGCGCATTCTGCGGGATCTGTTCGACAGTGACGTGGAACAGGTGCGGGTGGATTCCGAGGAAGCTTACGCGCGCATGCGTGAGTTCGCCGGCATGTTCGTGCCGGAGATTGCGCCGCGCATCGGTCACTACGACGGCACGCGGCCGATTTTTGACCTGTACGGTATCGAGGACGAAATCAGGAAAGCACTGGAGCGCAAGGTACAGCTGAAGTCCGGCGGGTATCTGGTCATTGATCAGACCGAAGCCATGACCACCATAGACGTGAATACCGGCGCCTACGTGGGGCATCGCAACCTGGAAGAGACAGTGCTGAAGACCAATCTGGAAGCAGCTCAGGCCATTGCCCGGCAATTACGCCTGCGCAATCTGGGCGGCATCATCATCATTGATTTCATAGACATGGTTGACGCGGAGCACAAGCAATTAGTGCTGCAGGCCTTGCGGCAGGCGCTCGCCAAGGATCACACCAAAAACCAGGTGACTGAGGTATCCGCACTGGGACTGGTGGAGATGACCCGCAAGCGCACCCGCGAAAGCCTGGAACATATCCTGTGCATGCCCTGCCCGGTCTGCGAGGGGCGCGGTTCGCTCAGGACGCCGGAGACGGTGTGCTACGACATTTTCCGGGAAATCCTGCGGGTGACGCGCCAGTTCGAGGTCAGGGAGCTGCGGGTGCTGGCGTCCCAGGAGGTGGTGGACCTGCTGCTGGACGAGGAATCCACCAGTATCGCGGAACTGGAGAGCCAGATCGGCAAACCGATTCGCTTGCAGGCGGAAGCGCTGTACAGTCAGGAGCAATTCGACGTGGTGCCCATGTGATTGCGAAGATATAACCCATGGAAACATGAAACACTGGCTGAATATCACCTGGAAATGTCTTGTCGGCGTGATTGCCGCGGTGGTGATTATGTGCGCCACACTGATGGGTTTGTTCCGCCTGTGTGTGCCGCTGGTGCCCGGCTATCGTGAGCAAGCGCAAAACTGGGCAAGTGCTGCGCTGGGCCGGCCGGTGAGTATCACTTCGATGGGCGCCACCTGGGGTTTGTTTGGTCCCGAACTCACACTCGAGAAAGTTGAGCTCCTGTCCCAGAATCGTCAGCGTGTGCTTGTCACCGCGCGCGAGATCCGTCTCGGCTTCACGCTTACGGCGCTGGTGCACGGCCAGTTCTCCCGTCCCAGTCGCGTCATCCTGATCCAGCCACACCTGGTACTTGAACGGGATACCGATGGCAGTTTTGCAGTGCCCGGCCTCGAAGGCAGCCTCGAGCTGAACCACGGACACACCGACTGGCGCCAAATGGTGGTGGACATTTTTGCACAAGATGCCGAAGTGCTCATCCGTCGCGGGGAAGTGACGGTGATTGACAGGCGTACACCCGCGACGCCGTTGGTAATCAGTGACATCCGACTCAATCTGGATAACAGCGCGGACAGCCACCGGATTTTCGGGCGCATGCTGCTGCCGCCGGCGCTTGGCGTCAGCTTGTCTTTCTCCGGCCGCATCCAGGGTCCGGGCACGATGCCTGACACCTGGCAATGGCAAGGCGAAGTACAGGCGAGCGCGCTCAATCTGCCACGGCTGTTGTATTACTGGCCTGCCTACAACGGCCACTTCAGCAGCGGACTGGTTGATCTGCGTGGCGCGGTATTCGGCGCGGGCATGCACATGGATCAAATGCAGGCCACGTTCAATGCTCAGCATGTGATTGCCATGAGGGAAACATCCGGCACCACTGGTTTCAGCCTGCTTGCAGGCACCGTTAATTGGACTCGCACTGCCAATGGCTGGATCTTGGGCGGCAACGACATACACATGCAGCGTAAGCAGAACATCTGGCCTGCCAGCAATCTCGATCTGCACTACATCCGTGAGCAGAATGGGGCCGCATCCTGGTCCGGGAGCGTGAGCTTCTTGCGTTTGCAGGATATCGTCACGCTGACGGGATGGCTGCCGAAAGAATTTTCCGCCAGCACCGCGCGCCTGATGCGTCTGTCTCCGCGCGGCGATGTAAGGGATGCGGGTTTCCAGGCCCTGTGGAATACCAAATCATTCAATACCTGGTCAGTGCACGGCCGCTTT